>JAZUEE010000240.1:0-3400 GCA_045639985.1 Bacteroidales bacterium | reverse complement strand
TAATGCCGGCCTGGCTCCTTCTTAAAAACATCTGCAAACACTTGATTATCAACAAGTGCGGATTTTTATTGCTTTTTCTTCAAAAAAAACGGGCAAAATCCTGCTTTAGAACAAATTCCGGATGAAAAAAAATCAGACATTCAGTCTAACCGACAATATCGCAAAAAGTTAGCCTATTCGTGCGGTAGCCGTGTGCGATAATGAGATAATGCGGTAATGCGATAATGAGATAATGTGGTAATGCGGTAATGAGATAATGAGATAATGTGATAATGTGATAATGTGATAATGCGGTAATTGGGGAAGGGCTTTTAATTCTTAATTTTCAGTTCTCCCTTCTTCAGTTGTCCGTAATACGTTTGCAAGATGGCTTTCAAGTGTTTCTCGGCCTCTTTTTGCTGTTTATCAGATAGATTCAACATATTTTTCGTTTGAAAGACATCCTGAGCAGGATACGCGAACAACGACTTTTGACCATTGAAATAAAGACTAAACGAGTCTGTGATACATTGATAGGTTTGTTCCACACAGTTGGCCACCATCGGATATCTATCCAATTCATTGAAGACATCCCGACCAAAGGCGAAGAATGGTTTTTGATACCCCAACAATCCTAACAGCGTAGGCATAATATCCAACTGCTGCGTCACATGATCATACCGTCCCTGCAGGGAGTGGTCCGGCGTAAACATAAAATAGAGAATGGAGGTTCGTCCTCGAGGTGTTCGGGTCGCATCAGCCGCGATTTGGGGCGAGACGTGGTCGGCGACAAAGACAAAGACCGTATTTTCAAACCACGGCATTTTGGAGGCCGTTTCAAAGAACTTCCGCAATGATAGGTCCGTATAGGCCACACACGGCTGCTGAGGAGTTTTTCCCGCGGGCATTTTGCCTGCATATTCGGCAGGTAAATCGTATGGATGATGCGACGTCAGGGTGAAAACCGATGCAAAAAACGGGGTATCAATCTCGTTTAGTTTGTGGGCCATAAACTGCAGGAACGGCATATCCCAAACGCCCCAGATATTGGCCATATTGGGGGCGTGGTTGACCTTTTCAAAATCGTCACGATTGTAGAAATGCTCCACGCCGGCCTGCTTGCAGAATGCCTCAAAACCCATCTGGTTGGTGCGTGCCCCACAGAAAAAATTGGTCGAATAGCCATTCTGTTTCAATATACTCGGCAACCCTTCGATTTCGTTCATGGAGCCGGCCATCAAGGGAAACGGCGTTTTATAGGACGGAATGGATGCCATGATGGACGGCAAGGCCTCTATCGACTTCATGCCATTGGCAAAAGCATGCGTGAAAACCATGCCCTCCTGCATCAACGAATCCAAAAAGGGAGTATAACCACCATCCGGGTTCAATTCCGGAGCTAAATATTGAGAATGCTCGCGACTAAAACTTTCCAAGACAAACAAGACGACATTTTTCTTTCCGTCAAATACGGCCTTATAGGTCGAATCCGGATAATGAAACGGCGTAAACAAGGATTCCCTTTCTTCTTCCTCAAAATAACGGATGTAGTCGTCTTCATGCACACTCGCCACTCGGAAAAGGCAAAACGGATTGCTCAGAATCACGGGAACATGTGTGGTTGAGTTCACGAAATAGGCGGCCGTACTCAACGTAATCGGGCGGGCCTTTCTATCCAAGGAGCTTCGGATGCCAAAAATCCAAAACAGCAACGAAACACCCAACAAAACCGTTGACACCGAATAATATAGAGCCGGTTTTTTCAACTCCGTCGGATGGTATTTCACCGACTTATATGAAAAATACAGCAGAGCTATCAAGGCCAATGCAAACAACACAAGGTACCAATCCTCCCCCATCGACTTGAGCATAATGGACATCGTATTGTCATTTTCCTCAAAAAAGTGCATTTCCTCCATCGTAATGCGCTTAAACGCATAACGATAGTAGAAAATATCGGCAACATTCAAGGCAATCAGACCTATCGTATTGGTAATCAAATAAATCCACTTTAACATGGTTTGATACCAATTTTTGGCACGAAAACGGAAAGGCAGAAGCGAAAGTGCTATAAACAAAGTATTTAAATACAGAATGGAGACCGTGTCGAAACGAAGGGCTCCCACCAACATCAACGGAAGCGAATGTACATCCAGTGCGCCCAACAACGACTTATTATGCCAAAAGAAGACGATTTGCGTCAGCAGAAGCACCAAATACAAAGGCAGCAGTCTGAGGATCAGCACAGTAAAATCATTTCTCAAAAATTTCTTGATTTTTTCCATAATTATCCAAGCAAACGTTGACAAACCTTATTGTTCGTTGATGCCAGCCTCCTGGATCCATCTTCGCACGTCACTGATTCTGGCCTTATAACGTGCAATCTGGCCTTCGATAAAATCCTCACTGAACTTGGCATCGCAGAAACCGTTGCCCCGTGCCACGTATGACGGATCATCCAAATCATCCTCCACCTCCAAATAATTTTGAAGATACTGTTGATTTCTCTGAAGAAGTTCCTTCAAGCCACCTTCGGGCAATTTTACAATTTCGCCGTCACTATATCGATACGTCATTATCTTTGAATTTTGATATTCACATCTAATTTTTCACTACCACATTCAAGCTATGGGGGTGCACTTTTATCACCAAATCTTTCGGAAACATCATCGGTTCACCATCTATATTCACAACGGCATCTTTAGTCCGTTCCACCATGATTTTTTCCGCTTTAAAATCTGTAAAATATTTTGAATGACTGAGTTTTTCCAACATCATTTGGGAAGCCACTAACGGAGCGATACCGATAGGAGGACGATTCAGGACGCAGGCATCCAACAATCCGTCGCAAAGGTCAGCATGCGGCGCGATAACCGCATTGTAGCCAAATTGATTGGAATTGGCAAAGGAAATAAGCAGCGGGCTGCACTCCACCGTCATCGTGTCATCGAACGTCATCACATACTTTTGCGGCTCAAAATGGATATAGTTTTCCAAAGCGTATTTCGCATACGAAATAAAACCTCTACGCGGGTCATTGGAAAAATCGAAAGCCGTTTGGGCATCCAAGCCAATACCGGCGATGCTGACAAACGGCACGTCGTTGACCGACGCCGTATCCATGGTTATCACCCGACTGTTATTCAACACCCTAAGTGCGTTTTGGGGCCTCAACGGCAAATGCAGGCAACGCGCCAGGCCGTTACCCGATCCGTATGGAATCAAAGCCATGGCCACCGAAGTGCCAATCAAACTTTGGGCAATCTCATTTATCGTACCGTCTCCACCTACAGCAGCCACCATATCGAAATTCTCCGACACCCCTTGTTGGGCCAATTCGCGAGCGTGTCCGCATCGCTCCGTAAAAACGATCTCACATTCAAATTGAGATTTATCTATGATCTCTCTCACAAATGCGGGG
>JAZUEE010000239.1:0-8225 GCA_045639985.1 Bacteroidales bacterium | reverse complement strand
CCAATGCCCAATTCTTCGAGCTTTTTCACCAAGGACGCTTCCGTATATCGTGCGGGCGGTTGGGCAAAACGCTGCGTTGCCGTAATAGCTTGAGCAAACAATTCTTCATCAATATTCATCTTCGGCAGCATACCTTTGATTTCGTCATTATCCTCGTCATTGGATTCAGCATAAACCTTCAAAAATCCTGGGAACAGGATAACCTCGCCCACAGCGACGAATTTTTCCTTCCTGTTGGACACTGGAATCGTTATGTTGGTCTTTTCCGTTTTGGCATCACTCATCTGGGAAGCTATGGTTCTTTTCCATATCAATTCATAGAGATGTTTCACAAAAGTATCGCCGGGAACCGTTTGGCGAGACATATCCGTAGGACGAATGGCCTCGTGTGCCTCTTGGGCACCTTTTGTTTTGGTCACATAATTGTGCAAATGGGAATATTCCGCCCCAAACAATTCCGTAACAACCTCTTTGGCCGAATTTAGAGCCAGCGTAGAAAGATTCACGGAGTCGGTACGCATATACGTAATATAACCAGCTTCGTATAATTGTTGAGCAACAACCATAGTTTTGCTGACAGAAAAGCCCAATTTACGGGCAGCTTCCTGTTGCAACGTCGAAGTGGTAAAAGGAGGTGCCGGGCTTTTCTTTCCTGGAGATGTCAGGACCGCTTCCACCTTGAAAGAAGCATTTTTGCAATCTTCCAAAAAACCGACAGCATCTTCACGCTGACTGAATTTCTTATTCAATTCGGCTGTAAGTTGCAATTTCTTGTCCCGTTCGGGGAAGAAGCAACCTTCCACTTTATACGAAGACGTGGTATTAAATTTCTCTATTTCATGTTCGCGTTCTACAATAAGCTTTACGGCTACAGACTGCACACGACCGGCGGAAAGTTGCGGTTTCACCTTTCTCCACAAAACCGGAGACAACTCAAAACCGACTAATCTATCCAACACGCGACGGGCCTGCTGGGCATCCACCAAATCAACATTCAATGTGCGCGGATTTGACAAAGCTTCTTCAATAGCATGCTTCGTGATTTCATGGAAGACAATTCGACGGACCTTTGCAGGGTCAATCTGAGTAACTTGAAGCAAGTGCCAGGAAATGGCTTCTCCTTCGCGGTCGTCATCGGTTGCCAACCATACGACATCTGCCTCCGCAGCTTGTTTTTTAATATCACTAATCAACTGCTTTTTGTCATCCAAAATCACATATTTGGGCTCAAAACTTTTGGAAATATCAATACCCAGGTCTTTCTGCGGCAAATCTCGGACATGACCTTTACTGGAAATAACCGTAAAATCCTTACCTATAAATTTCTGAATAGTTTTCGCCTTTGCAGGAGACTCAACTATGATTAAATTCTTACTCATATATAGTTTTTTTTATTTATTAACTTGTTTAACGATTGGTTGAACTATTGGAGGGCTGATAATGATATCCCAACATTTCATCTGCCAATTGCCAATTGCCCTTTCGGATAGCTTCTCTGATTTGAGCAGAATGGACCCCCGCTTCATGAAGCATCAATTCTGGGATTTCCACAACCTGCACCTGGTGTTTATCACAAAGTTGTTTCAACTGATTTGAGTTCCCTTCCCGATTATGGCCTATCGCATGATTTGGTCCCATAACCACGGCACCAACATTCATCTTTTCAATCAAGCATTGCTCCATAAATTCAGTATAGGAAAGTTGGGAAAACTGTTTGGTAAACGGGACAACCACAGAAACATCGACATTCTGTGCCTCAATCAGCTGCAGATTTTTGTCCAATGTATTGATTGTACAAAAATCAGATTCGGGAAGCAACACCTTTCGTGGATGAGGATCAAATGTGACAACCACACTTTGGGTATTTCTCGCCTTCGCGCAGGACACCAAATACTGCAATATACGGCAATGTCCAAGATGGACACCGTCGAACGAACCGACAGCCGCCACCGGACGGGCCATTTTCACCACCTGGTCAAAACCGTAATATACCTGCATCATATTTTTATTAGAGTTATGCTATCTCAATTTGGCACTAACTTCGCGCTCGTATGCAGCGATGAGCTTGTTCATCACCTTATTGATTTCTTCGTCCGTCAACGTCTTATCCGGATTTTGAAGGACAAAATTCAACGCGTATGATTTCTTGTCGGAATCGATCTTATCGCCTTCATACACATCAAACAGGGAAATATTTTTCACAAGTTTGGAGCCATATTTGTACCCTATTGCTTCCAACGTGCTATATGACACATTTTTATCGACCACCAAAGCCAAATCGCGTTTCACAGACGGATACGCGGCAATAGGCGAATATTGCACCGTCTGTCCTTCCAACATGGCAGCCACCGTCATCATGTTGAACTCAGCATAATAAACAGGTTTTTTCAAACCAAAATACTTCAACACAGCCGGGCTAATCAATCCCATGGTAACAACCACATCGTCACCATTACAGTATGAAATATGGTCTGAGAACATTTTTTGTTCGTCATTAACAGTCATCGTAAGTTTCTTCATCGGGAAATTGACTTTCGCGAGCACATTTTCCACCATGTTTTTCATGTAGAAGAAATCCAAGTCTGCCGCTTGGTGATTCCAAGAATCCTCACCTTCTTTACCAGTCACAAAGACAGACAGCTGTTGTTTTTCCTGATAACGTTCCACCACATTGTCATCTCTATGGGTGGCAGCATTCAGATGATACGTTTTACCAAATTCAAAAAGACGGAGATTGGCATTCTTGTTATTGATATTCCGTTCAATATTTTCCAAGCCGGAGAACAGCAAAGACTGGCGCATCACGTTCAATTCATTGCTCAACGGATTCAGCAGTTTGACCGTT
Organism: Bacteroidales bacterium; assembly: GCA_045639985.1. Classification (GTDB taxonomy): domain Bacteria; phylum Bacteroidota; class Bacteroidia; order Bacteroidales; family WCHB1-69; genus F23-D06. The sequence goes on along the minus strand of JAZUEE010000239.1, from coordinate 5,380 downwards.
TCATTTTCATTGATGAAATCAAAATGTTCCGCATACTCCAATTTCGTAAGGGAATTGTTCATGATTTCATTAAATCCATTATCGGCCAAATAGGATGAAATTTCCTTTTGAATTTGATAGGCGACATCCTTATTCTCGTTTTTAGACAACTTATACGTCAGCATTTCGGGAATCTCGATATTGTTGTAGCCATAGATACGGAGAATTTCCTCAATCAAGTCGATGGGGCGAGTCACATCGGCTTTAGCCAATGGCACGCGCACTAAGAGTTGGTCTTCGCCAGACGTATGCACTTCCATTCCCAAGAGGAGGAGTATTTTGGACACTGTTTGTTTGTCAATGACTTTGCCAGCCACTTTGTTAACCAGTTCATAATCTAACGTGATTTCTGCCGGTTCGATTTTCTCCGGATAATTATCTGAGATATCCGAAATCACAGAAGCATCCGCCAATTCAAGAATTAATTCTGCGGCGCGTTTGATGGCATACACTGTGATATCGGGGTCACAACCACGTTCATAACGGAAAGAAGCATCTGTTTTCAAGCCATGTCGTTTGGCTGTTTTACGAACAGATACGGGATTAAAGTAGGCACTTTCCAAAAAGACACGTGTCGTTTCCATCGTCACGCCGGAATTGAGACCGCCATAAACACCGGCAATGCACATTCCCTCTTCTTCATTGCAAATCATCAAGTCATCCGCACTCAGCTTCACTTGATTGCCATCCAATGTTACAAACGGGGTTCCTTCGGGAAGGTTCTTAATAATAACCTTGTTGCCTTTGATTTTATCCGCATCAAACGCATGCATCGGCTGACCCAATTCCAGCATAATGAATTGAGTAATATCCACGATATTGTTAATCGGTCGGATACCCACAGACTGCAATTTGGTTTGCAACCATTCTGGAGATTGTTTTACGTTGACGTTATCAAAGAGCAATCCCGTATAGCGAGGACAGTCCTTGGTGTTTTCCAAAGCCACATTAATGCGGAAATTAACATTTGCCAACGGCTTAAGTTCTGATACGGACGGTAAAATCAACGGAGAGCAGCTGATATTATTTTGGGTAAGGACAGCATATAGGTCGCGAGCCACACCCACATGGGAAATCGCATCACAACGATTCGGTGTCAATCCGATTTCAAAAATAGTATCCGATTCCACATGGAAATATTCAGCAGCGGGAGTTCCCGGAACGGCAGAGGCATCCAATACCATAATGCCATCATGAGCTGTACCCAAACCGATTTCATCTTCGGCGCAAATCATTCCCTCGGAAGGTTCGCCACGGAGTTTCGACTTCTTAATGGTAAAAGATTCATCACCTTGATAAAGGGTGGTACCTATTGTAGCCACAACCACTTTTTGACCGGCCGCCACGTTCGGAGCACCGCACACGATATGTAGAGGTTCTTCATTTCCGACATTCACCGTGGTAACATGAAGGTGGTCGGAATTGGGGTGAGCTTCGCAAGTCAGCACTTCTCCAATCACAAGGCCTTTCAGTCCTCCTTTAATCGTTTCAAAGGTATCCATTCCCTCCACTTCAAGACCACAATCCGTAAGATAAACACTGGTTTCTTCTGCGGACAAATCAAAAGTCAGCAAATCTTTCAGCCATTTGTAAGAAATCTTCATAACAAGTATCTTATTAATTATTAAATATATACAATATTATCACCCACTTTTTTTGCAGGGGTGCAAATATATTATATATAATTAAAGTATGAGAAAAAAGAAAAATTTTTTTTACGGAACGGGATCATAGCCGCTTCCACCCCATGGATTACACGACAGGACACGTTTGATAGTGAGCCATCCGCCCTTAAAAGGGCCATACTTGCGAATGGCTTCCAAACCATAATTGGAACACGTGGGCGTATAACGGCAGGCATGCCCAATCAACGGCGACAACGTGCACTGATACAACTTGATAAATCCTATCATTAGGGTCGCAAGGGCATTTGAAAAGAAATGGAATAGGCGTTTCATTTGGAAGTCTCCCCATTCATCGCATTGATTTTATCAATGCAGCGCGTAACAGAATCATAGATGTTTTGGAAAGTCGGAAGTTCCGAACCAATGAACATCCAGCACAGCTGGCAGGTATGGTTCTCAAAGGAGAGTCTGTTTTTCTGTTGGCGATAGGCCTCTCGGATGAGCCGTTTGACACGATTTCTATCCACCGCATGTTTAAAACGGCGTTTAGACACAATTACAGCCATTTGGGTATTAACAGATGACTTCGCTGTAAAACGGAAAAAACACTTGAGCGGAAATACAGACGCTGTTTTTTTCTCATCCATAACCAATTTTATGGACAAGGAGGATTTAAGACGTTCCTGTTGGGTCAGTGAAAAACTATCTTCTGCGGGTTGCATTATCTTTCAAGAAGGCATCAAGGGCATCCGTAATGGATGGGTATTCTTTAGTAGGAGCAACGACATGGGCTTTCCAGCCGGCCTCTTCGATTGCTTTTATAGAAGTTGTTCCCAAAGCGCCAAACGCGACATCGCCCTGTTGGAAATCCGGGTAATTGGTTTGAAGGGATTTCACACCGTTCGGACTGAAAATCACAATCATATCGTATTTGGTAATATCCACATCTTTCGCCAAATCCGCTGGTGAAGTAGTAAAAACTAAAGCAGGGGTGTATTGAATGTTTTTAGTTGCCAAAAATTGTTCCATATTAGGAGCAATACCATCTTGTCCGCAAGGGAAAAGCATTTTCAAGTCCTTGTTTTTAATTAACAATTCCTCAAAGCTTTCTTGTGTGCTTTCTTTGGCAGCAAAAATCTTGCGTTTTCTATATTGGATGTACTTTTGAAGATAAAATGCCACAGAATCCGTAATACAGAAATACTTCATGGTTTCGGGCATTTCCAAACGCATATCCTTGCACAGGGCAAAAAAATGATCAATGGTGTTCTTGCTGGAAAACACCACCGCCTGGTGTTCTAAAATATTCACCTTGCTTTTACGAAAATCAATTGCGGAAACACTCTCAATTTTGAAAAATTTATAGAAATCAATATTGATGCTATACTTTTTCAGTAATTCCGCATAGGGCGATTTTTCAATGTCGGCTGGAGCATTTTGGGAGACCAGGATGTTTTTTACTTTCATTTTACGAGTTCGAAATTAAGACGAAATGTCTTTATAAAACACTAATTATCAGAGCATTGAAATCATTTTCGTCATTAAGACATAAGGTAAGATTTCAAGCGTGCAAAAATAGAGAAAAAAATGAAACAGATTTATCTGGCGAGGATTAATTTTGAATAGTTTATATAAAAGTATCACCCAATAGACTGAAAACACTGGAACATACGCATATAGGACCTTCATTTGTCCTGTTATCTGAGCAATCAGCACGAACGGATAGAGACTCACCGCCGCTATGGTCAGGAACACAAATTTATACGAACAAATTAGCAAAAGTTCTTTGGGGTGATCAAAAAGCGATGTATATACTTTATATATCAATGTTTTAAGCCAATATACGAGCAGCAGTGCCACAAAAAGGATTCCAAACAAGCCAGGTTCTGTGAGTTTTTCCACAAACTGCGGAGTCATTTTCTGTGCTACTGTCAACAAGCCAGTGGCAAATACCATCACATCAAAGATAAGCGTGAACAAAAACACACTTTCTTCAAGGATTTTACTCTCGCGCATCATCAAAGAGAAATGCCGCTGTGAGAACAATGACCTCAGTATCAATATCATCTTCCTTCGAAAAGGAACGAAAATGACCGTAAACAGGAATAAGGCAGCACACAAAAAGACTATGGGCCAGGGGCTATTGCCTACAGTCACTGGTTCAACCACATATTCGCCTGCTGACAGCAAATGATTTGCAAAAATATCTTCCAAGACGGCAGGTTACTTCACCAAGAGTTTCTTGGCACAAATCATCTTCCCATCAACATCTTCCAAACCATAAAAATAGATACCCGGTTTTAGATTTGACGTGCTGACATACATTTTTCCAGAAGAGGCAGCTTCTTGTTTGTAAACTTCAGATCCTGTGATATTTTTTATAACCACATAAGAATTGGCGGCCCTATTTGAATTATACTCTACGGTAACACCTGACGTAGCCGGGTTCGGATAAGCACGTAATCCATTTTCAGAAGCCATTTGGCGAATACCCGTTGCAGAGGAGAAGCTTACATAAAATGGAAATTCATCTTCCACATTATCCACATTCTGAATACGGAACCGAAGAAGTGACGTGCCGTAAACTTCAGGCGTGAAATTCACATGCATACCGTCTCGTTCGGAATATTCCTCTCCGGCAGTCATAGTGAAAATATCGGATTCGCTACCCGAATAACAAGAAGACAAACAAAACTCTATAGCATGTTCTGGGTTTACGTCAATAGCATCCTTATAGACTTTCAATCGAACATCCGCACCACTCACGTTATTGATACCAAATCCCACAATCATCATTTCACCCAAATCACTTTCTTCAAAATTAATAAACACGGTATCTCCAGGATTGAGATTTTCGCCAAAGTGTTTTACTTGAACGGACTGTGCCGAAACTGCCATAGCAGATAATACAACCAAAAGTGTCAATATTTTTTTCATATTCTTAAAATTTTGAAGCCGCAAAAATACATAAAAAATGTTTATTTCAACATCATCATATCAGTTTTGAATTTCAGCAGCATTATCCTTTTGACAATCTTGCAACATCTTATAAAACAACTGATTAAAAGGTTCTGCCACAATATCCACCCATTGATGTGCCACTGGATGTTCAAAAGACAAACGACGTGCATGGAGGCAAATGGAGCCGTCTTCATTGGAACGGCGTGCTCCATATTTCAAATCTCCCTTTATCGGACATCCTATAGCAGAAAACTGCGCTCTTATCTGATGATGTCGCCCTGTTAAAAGTCTGATTTCCACCAGGCTATATTTAACAGACGAAACCAAAACTTTATATTCTAATTCCGCACGCTGATAACCGTTTTTTTCCGTCTGCGATGTGAATGTTTTATTGTTTTTTTCATTTTTGACCACATAATGAATCAATTTTCCTTCAGCTCGTTCCGGACGGCCTTCAACTATAGCCCAGTATATTTTCTCAACGGAACGATTCTTGATCATTTCGTTCATTCGGGACAATCCTTTAGACGTTTTGGCATAAAGGACGGCGCCGCTCACGGGCCGGTCTATACGATTGACCAAACCGCAAAATACATTTCCCGGTTTGTTTCCCGCCACGCGCAAGTAATCACGAACCAGCTCCAACAATGGTTTGTCTCCTGTATTATCCCCCTGCACAATCTCCCCTGCCCCTTTGTTTACCACTATCAGATGATTGTCTTCGTATAGGACAAGCCCCCGAAAATCCAATGGAG
>JAZUEE010000238.1:0-5982 GCA_045639985.1 Bacteroidales bacterium | reverse complement strand
GGTGCTCTTGAACCAGATAACTGGTTGATTTCTCCAGCTATTACGTTGGGCGATGGCTCAAGCACACTCTCATTTTGGGTTTGTGGCCAGGACGCATCGTGGTGCCAAGAGCATTATGCTGTCTATGTTTCTACTACTACTTCGGATATTAATGCTTTCGGAGATGCTGTTTTTGAAGAGACTATACCGGCAGGACAGTATCGTGAGCAATCTACTTGGAGACAAATCAGTGTTGACTTGTCCGATTATGCTGGCCAAACGATCTACATCGCGTTCAGACATTATGATATATCTGATATGTATTTCTTAGATTTGGATGACATTGTGGTAACATCTATGATATCGAATCCTATATTGGTTGTTAGTCCTATTGAGGTTAATTTCTCATCCGTATTGGTGGGAGAAACAGCTACACGTACGGTCACCGTAAATGGTTATAACCTTACAGATGTGATTACGGCTACCAGTACTTCTCCTTTTGAAATTTCTTCCGATGGTGAGACTTTCGATTATTCAGCAACATTGACATCAACAGGTGGTACGCTGACCGTTCGCTATGCTCCTACCATGGGCGGTACCGATGAAGGAACCATTACAATTTCTTCAGCCAATGTTTCTGATGCAACAATTACGGTTACAGGTACGAGCCGTGACTGCTCTTTTATCACGATGCCACTCTTGGAGACTTTTGAAGAAAATTCCACATCCCTTGATTGTTGGACAGTAATTTCCATGAATACAGAAAATCCAATTCAGTTTGGATATTTGGAAGGTAGTAGTGATAGGGTTATGCGGTTTTCTTCATATACTAGTGCAAGTGACTATAGTCAATATTTGATTACTCCTATGTTGCCTGAGACAGAAAATGAAAAAGTATTTTCTTTTGAATGTTTGCGAACATCCTCTAATGGTTCGGAAAAATATATAATTGGTTATTCTACTACAACGAATGAGTTAACTGCTTTTGAATGGCTAACGGAGACAACGGTGCCCTATTCAACAGAATGGGCATTCCAATCAGTAAACATCCCAGGTGAGGCAAAATATATCGCTATCAAATATGCATCAAGCTACGAATATTATTTGTGCATAAACAATGTTAAGGTAGAGGAAATGGCCGATTGTATGAGTCCTGTTAGTGTAACGGCAAGCAATATCGGTGCAAACAGCGCGAATATTACGTGGACACCACGTGGCGAAGAAGAATTGTGGCAGGTTGTGGCCGTGGAACATGGCGAAGATCCTGAAACAGGAATGACACAAGATGCCGAAGAAACTTCTTTTACGGTTACAGATTTGGCACCTGGTACACAATATGATGTGTATGTAAAAGCAGAATGTGCATCTGGAAGCAGCGTGTGGTCTCCTGTATGTACCTTTACGACAACTCCGGATTGCTCGAATCCTTCCAATATTCAAATTTCCGGTATTACAGGTACTCTTGCCAATGTGTCTTGGACTGCCGCACCTTATGGTGATATTACTGATTATGTGGTTGAATATAGCATTGCGGAAGAAGAAGATTGGATGTCTATTACGGTGGAAGGTGCTACAACCTGTGTTTTAACAGGGTTGCAACCTCAAACGGAATACAATGTTCGTATTTCTTCCGTTTGTAATTCCGAAACAATGGAACCGACGCCCGTAACGGCTTCTTTCACAACGAACTGCCTTGTTGGTGGCACTGTCCTCATCGGAGAAGGTACGGAAACCAGTTCTTATTTCTTGTCAAGCAGTTGTTATAACTATAGTTTTTCAGAACAGTTGTTTACACAAAATGAAATTGGCGTGGCAAATACTCTTCGTTCTTTGTCTGTTAATTGTAGCCAAATTGAAAGTCCTACCAGACAGTTGGTTATTTATTTGATGCATACTTCGGAATCGGCTTTGAATACTGAATGGCTGCCGTTAACCGATGCCCAAATAGTGTATTCAGGTAGTTATACTTTCGCAGAAGGATGGAATACTATTCCATTCGATAGTGTGTTTGAATATAATGGGGAAGATAATTTGCTTTTGGCCGTAGATGATAATTCGGGTACGTGGTCATGTTCAAATTATTTTTATGTTCATAATATATCTAATGGTAAATCACTGTATTATCAAAATGATGGTACGAATGTAGATCCGATGAATATAAGCGTTACTGCAAGTAGCCAGAGCAGTCGTAACAATGTGAAATTTGGAAGCGATTGTATAGAAGGTGTTACGTGTATTGCTCCTATGATAACAAATGCAGAAACCACAACTGATGAAATTACAGTCACATGGATTCCAGGTTATCAGGAAACCGCATGGAATTTGAGTTATAAAGATGTTTCTGAAGACGAATGGATATACGTTGGTTCAGTAACTTCTCCTTATACAATTTCCGATCTTCAACCCGATGTAACGTATAAGATTCAATTGATTTCTGATTGTGGTGAAGAGGAAAGTGCTCCAGCTTTTGTAACGGCAACTACAAGATGCGTTACCTACGACGAACTTCCATTTACAGAGAATTTTGACAATTCAACCGCTATGCCGAGTTGTTGGACAATGGGTGGTAATATGAATGATTATCCTGTAATAACATCCTCTGCTTATAGTTCTCCTAATCATTCTTTGGAATTCGCATCCTCTAGCGATGGTTACACGTATGCCGCTCTTCCTACTTTTGGTGAAACAATAGATATGAGTAATTTGTGGGTGTCCTTTAATATGAAGGGATATACAGATGTATTTATTGAAGTTGGTATTATGGATGATCCAGAAGATTATAGTACATTTACACTAATCGACAGATATACGGTTGTTGAAGATGACAATTACGCTTGGGTGCCAGTAGAAATGGTTACCACAAACTACACTGGCGAAGGTCACAATTTGGCATTCAGATCACCTGCAGGTAGTTATTACTATCCTTATATTGATGATATTGTGGTGGATGTTATGCCGGCTTGTTATCATGTGTTGAATCTTGCTGTAGGCAATACGGAACCTACTTCTGTGACGATTGAATGGAATCTTGGTGGAGAAGAATCCGCATGGGATTACGTTTATGGTATTCATGGTACAAATGTTTTGGAAGAGGGCTCTATAGAGAGTGTTTATGACGAACCTTCCGTAACATTGGAAAATCTCGAACCCAATACACACTATGATATTTATGTACGTGCCAACTGTGGCGGTGAAGAAAGCGAATGGAGAATGCTTTCCTTTAGAAGCGGTTGCGTGGATTTGACAGCTCCATATACTGAAAATTTTGATTCCTATCAAGGAAAAGAAAGTAATCCTTCTCATAATATTTTACCAAATTGCTGGTCTTATTTGAACATGGGTACGTATAGTTCTGCGATGTATTTCCCATTTATTCAAAAAAATAATGACAATGCTCGTTCTGGTCAAAACGCATTATACTTTAGTACTTCGAATTATGATGTTTATGGTTATAATTATGGTGATCAATATGCCATTCTTCCGCACATTGATGTGGAAGCTATGCCGCTAAACACGTTGGAACTCTCATTTTATGCTAAAGGATATGAATATTATGGTCCTTTCCAATTGGTTGTAGGTGTGATGGAAGACCCTACTGATCCTGAAACATTTGAAGCAGTGGACACTGTTTCTGGAGGTGCCGCATATAATTCATTTGACGTTTCTTTCGCTTCTTATGACGGCGAAGGAAGTTATATTGCTTTATTGGCTCCGAAACCAAGTGTAAGTTATGAAACGAATGAAGTGCATGTGGATGACATAGATTTGCATCTCTTGCAAAATTGTTCTCGTCCGGCTTCTATTACGGTGGATAATTCAACAGAGGCTACTGCTATCACGTTGAGCTGGGAAGTTATTGACGAAACCCAAACAGAATGGGAAATCGAATATGGTCCTCAAGGCTTTGCTTTAGGTACAGGCGAAACAGCAACATTTGATGCGCCGTATGGAACAATTGAAGATCTTGAGAGTATAGTATATGATTTCTATGTTCGTTCCTTGTGCGATGAAGAACGTAGTAATGCCCGTGGTCCTGTTTCCGCAAAACCGGGTTCTTTAAATATTTCAACCACTGGCTCGGATACGATTCATTCTTGTGCTGCTACTATTTATGACCAAGGCGGTGCAGAAGGTAATTATGTTAACAATACGAATTATACCCTCGTGATTTATCCAGATCAGGAAGGCATGTTGTCAAAGATTACAGGTTCGTATGATTTGGAAGCAAGTTATGATATCCTGTATATTTATGATGGTGTAGGTACAGCTGACCTATTATGGCAAAGTTCTATGAATTATTCGGATGCTCAACAAGGAACAATGGAAGTTGTTTCTATAACAGGACCACTCACCCTCTATTTCCATTCGGATGGTTCTACATCATACGGCGGCTTTGAATTGAATGTCAGCTGCGAAGAAGCGCCAAGTTGTATAAAACCGACCAACTTGTCCGTTGACAATGTTACAAATAGTGAAGTTACCCTTTCTTGGAATGAAAACGGTACGGCTACCAATTGGAAAATCGAATACGGTCCTGCTGGCTTTACTCTTGGTGAAGGTGAAGGTACTGTTATTAATGTAGAAGATGAAAATCCGTACACGGTTACCGGTTTGGAATCTGCTACCATGTATGATTTCTATGTACAGGCAGATTGTGGTGACGATGATGTTAGTGAATGGAGCAATGTGATTACCGCCACAACTCTTTGCGATGCTTTTGCTATGCCATTCGTGGAAAACTTCAATACCCTTTCAGCAGGTATTCCAACTTGTTGGGATAACAGCGAAGGAACTACAATTGAAGAAGCTTACAAATGGAATTATTATGCTACGGGTTACGAAGGTGCCGGCCTTAGATTTAATTCATACGCGAATTCAAATGGAAACACAAATACTTTGAAGACCCCAGTCATTAGCATTGTCTCTGGTGCTGCCTTGTCATTCTACTACAAAAATCCTACAGGAGGCGATTTCTCTGTGTATGTAATAGCTAATGGTACGCAGATGCTCTTGGAAGGCGGCTTGGTAGGTATGAGTGAGTGGACAAGACAAAATTATGATTTGTCAGAGTATGACGGTCAGGATGTTCAGATTGCTTTCGTTGGAACAAGCAACTGGGGATATGATGATGCATACATCTATTTGGACAGTGTTGCAGTTCTTGTTTCATCAACACCAATTGAAACCTGCGATGCTCCTACACAAGTAGCTGCTTCCAACGTGGCTCAAACCACCGCAACGATTACTTGGGCCGCCGGTGGCGACGAGACCGCTTGGAATCTCCAATACAAAGCAGCCGCAGATGCTAACTGGTCAAGCAGTATTGCTGTAAATGACGAACCTTCCTACGAACTTTCCGGCTTGACGGCTAATACGCAATATGACGTCCGCGTACAGGCTGCCTGCGACGAAGATGCCACATCTGAATGGGCTAATGGCTCTTTCACCACATTGGCAGAAGAACCTGTTGTTACTTGCCTTGCTCCAACGAATGTTACCGTAACGGATATTCAAAATCATTCTGCCGTTATCGATTGGGAACAGGAAGACAATACGGTCACATCTTGGGATGTAAACTATAAGAAGAGCTCTTCTGCAGTATGGACAAGCGTAACTACGGAAAGCAAACCTTATACGCTGACCAACTTGGAAGGTCTCACCGAATATGATGTTCAAGTGTTGGCACATTGCGAAGGTGATCTCGTTTCCGATCCTTCAGAAGTTCAACATTTCACGACTACGAATGTGGGTGTGAACGAATATGATATGGACGGTGTTGTCAGTGTTTATCCGAACCCGACGAACGGACAATTTACCATTGACAATGCACAATGCACCATAAGCAGTGTTGACGTTTATGACGTTTACGGCAAACTCATCGGCACGACGAAAGTGGAAGACACGCATGCCACATTGGATATCCGCGGTTATGCTGACGGCGTATATTTCGTACGCGTGGTAACCGAAAACGGCGTGGTAACAAAACGTATCGTAAAGAAATAA
>JAZUEE010000237.1:0-4353 GCA_045639985.1 Bacteroidales bacterium | reverse complement strand
GTCGCGTATGTTAAGCAGGATGGACATTGGAAAATAAAATCCATAGGATACGAACGCTGCTACGAGTATTTCGAATTTAGAGGTTTGCTCAATCAATTGTCCTTGCGTAAGAAAACTTTTTTGGAGAAGGTCAAAAAGTGTAATCCTATGGAATTAGGGAAATACGGCCAGTATTTTCAATTCAAGGTTTTGAAAAAAAAGAAACAATAAGTTAGAGAAGAAGGAATTGAAAGATGAAGTGTTTGCTTATCTATTACACGGGGACATTCAATACTCGATATGTTTCCCAACAGTTGAAAAAGAAATTGGAAACGGTCGGTTATGAAGTGGATTTATACGAAATTGACCCTTTAAATACGGAAAGACTGGATTTGTCAGGTTATGATTTGATTGGTTTGGGTTACCCGATTTACGGCTATAACGCGCCTTGGCCCTTTTTGAAATTTATCCGTCATCAGAAATTTCCCAAGTCAGTACGAACGTTTATTTACAAGAATTCCGGCGAGACGGAAAAGGTCAATGATGCTTCGTCGCTTTTCGTGTGGCGGAAATTGAAGAGAAGTGGCGCGGTTATCGAGAATGAATATCATTTCTTGATGCCATACAACATACATTTCCGTTTTAAAGATAAATTGGTAAAGGAAATTCTGGAAATGGATGAAAAGTTGTATGATATTCTTTTATATGAGGTTACGCACCATGTCCCGAATATAAAGCGCTATAAGTTATGGCATCGTATCGTGACGCGCGCCGTGTCTATCCAATTTTTCGGCGGAGATGTCAATTCCTTCTTCTATAAGGTCGATGCGGAAAAATGCTCAGGGTGCGGCTTGTGTATAAAGCAGTGCCCCATGCAGAATATTTATCGGGATGAACATGGGCAAATCAAGTTTCATCATCATTGTTTGATGTGTATGCGTTGCTCGTTCTTTTGCCCGAAAGATGCTTTTGATATCGGTATCCTTCAAAACTGGAGGGTTAACGGCCGATATGATTTTGAGGCGATTCGACAGATCCAATTGGATGCACCTGTCATTACCCCAGAGACTAAAGGTTTTTTTGAATGCTATATCGATACTTATAAAAACATTAATGAGCGATACGATGAATTATTTGGAAAGTCTGTTTAGGATTATTTATCCCAATAACTTTTTTTGTATCTTTGCCGCTCCTTTTTTCAAATTGGTCTATTCTCAAATTTATTAACTAATAAGTTATTACAATGTATAACAATTTTCAACAACACCTTCAGAAAGAATTAGCCGACATTAAAGAAGCCGGTTTGTACAAAAACGAACGTATCATCGCTTCTCCTCAAAGTGGTGAAATTACGTTGCAGGATGGCAGCAAAGTGCTTAATTTCTGCGCCAATAACTATCTTGGTTTGGCTAACAATCCCAAACTGATAGCCGCTGCAAAAGAAGCTCTCGATACCCATGGCTATGGTATGGCTTCTGTAAGATTTATCTGCGGTTGCTCTGATTTACACAAAGCTCTTGAAAAGAAAATCGCCGAATTTTTTGGTACTGAAGATACTATTCTTTATGCCGCATGCTTTGACGCCAATGGCGGAGTGTTCGAACCATTGCTCACCGAACAGGATGCTATTATCTCTGACGCTCTTAACCATGCTTCTATTATCGACGGCGTACGTCTTTGCAAAGCCGTTCGTTATCGTTATAAGAATGCCGATATGGCAGACCTTGAAGAACAACTTAAGGCCGCTCAAGCACAACGCTTCCGCATCATCGTTACCGACGGCGTGTTCTCTATGGACGGTAATGTTTGCCCGCTCGACAAAATTTATGAACTCGCACAGAAATATGACGCCATGGTTATGGTGGACGAATCCCACTCCGCCGGTGTTGTCGGTAATACGGGACGTGGTGTGACTGAACGCTACAATCTCCGCGGTAAAATCGAAATCCTCACCGGTACGCTCGGCAAGGCTTTCGGTGGCGCTATCGGTGGCTTTACAACCGGTAAGAAGGAAATTATCGATATGTTACGTCAACGTTCTCGTCCATACCTTTTCTCCAACTCTATTCCTCCTATGGTTGCTGCCGCTGGTTGCAAAATGGTGGACATTATGTCTGAAACCAACGAACTTCAAGACAAACTGCATAGCAATACCGAATATTTCGTGGCTAAGATGAAAGCTGCCGGTTTTGATATCAAACCTACGGAATCTGCTATTTGCGCTGTTATGCTTTATGACGCTAAACTTTCTCAGGTTATGGCTGCCAAATTGCAGGAAGAAGGTATCTATGTTACTGGTTTCTATTATCCTGTTGTACCGAAAGACCAAGCCCGTATCCGTGTGCAAATTTCCGCAGCTCACGAACCAGCTCATCTTGACAAGTGTATCGCCGCATTCACCAAAATTGGTAAAGAATTAGGCGTTATTAAATAAATTAAATCAGTTATTCACCTTTGAAAAATTTTTTATTATGAAAAAAATCTTATTATTCTCCTTCGTATGTCTTGCCGTGGTTTTCTCCAGCTGCAGTAAACAAGTTGATACGTATGAGGCATCTTTTGAGTATCATTTCACCAGCGCCGATAACGAAACAGCTGTTAAAGTGTTGATTAATTCATATAGCTGGGTTTGGCTTGGCGAAAAATCCTATACGGGAATTGATCTTGCAAGCAATGATGCTACTGCATACGTGAAATTTGCTGCTTCTTTAGCAGACCTCAAATTGCACAGCAATGATTTCAAAAACTATTTCGGCAACGATGATTCTATTGATTATATCCTTACCCGTACTTCTAACGGTACGAATAAAGTTATTTACAAATCTCACATTGTAAAGGATGCCAATGACCGTTTGGCTGATGTTACCGTGGTGGACGAATTAGGCAACGAATAATTTTTTAATGTACTATAAAAACGCTGTCTTTTGGGCAGCGTTTTTTTTTATCTATCCTTAAATACATAATGAAAGAGACTATATGCGCTATATCCACGCCTCCGGGATTGGGTGCGATTGCGTTGATTCGTACTTCCGGCCCACAGGCATTTGACATCTCGGCCCGCCTTTTTGACAAAAAATTCCAGTTGTCTAAACTGGCTCCACAAGTTGCAAAATTTGCGGAAGTTGTTGAGCATGAACAGCTTGTTGATCAGGTTGTGGTGGTTAAATTTGCTGCGCCACATTCTTATACAGGTGAAGATATGGTGGAAATATCCTGTCACGGCTCTGTTTATATCCAGAAAAAAATCGTGGAGCTTCTTGTGGAAAACGGCTGCCGAATGGCCCTGCCCGGAGAGTTTACGCAACGCGCCTTCCTCAATGGCAAATTGGATCTCCCGCAAGCTGAAGCTATTGCAGATTTGATAGATTCACAGTCGGAAACCACCCATAAGTTGGCGGTAAACCAGCTAAAAGGCGGCTTCTCCAAGAAGTTGGCCCAACTTCGCGAACAGCTTGTCCATATCGCCTCCCTCATTGAGTTGGAACTTGATTTCAGTGAGGAAGATGTCGAATTTGCCAATCGTGATGAATTGAACGACCTGCTGCAATCGTTACAATCGGAAGTTATGCGTCTGATTCGCTCTTTCAAAATTGGCAATGTGCTGAAAAACGGCATCCCCGTGGCTATTGTAGGCAAACCGAATGTGGGAAAATCTACACTTTTGAATGCTATTTTGCGCCATGACCGAGCCATCGTTTCGCAGATTCCCGGTACTACGCGCGATACAATTGAAGATACATTCGTTATTGACGGTACGCTGTTTCGTTTTATTGATACGGCTGGCATTCGCGAGTCGGAGGATGAAATAGAGAATTTCGGTATTCAACGTACCTATCAAGCTATCCAGACGGCTTCTGTCATTCTCTATATGTTCGATGTCTCTACCTCAAAAGTGGAAGATGTGGAAACTGAGTTGGCTGATTTCCGTGCACATGTGGATATGCAGGACAAACATTTGGTTGTCATTGCCAATAAAATGGACGAGTTGCAGGAAATTCCGTCGCAATTTTCGCAATGGCAGGATATGAATGTGTTGTTCGTTTCGGCTAAACGTAATGTTAATATGGATAGCATTGAACAACAGTTGAAGGAGTTTGTGGAAAATTACCAATTATCTGACTGCTCGCTGCTTACTAATGAACGTCATTACGAACTACTATCCTCTATAAACAATTCGATAGAGCGAATCCGCGAGGGTATGCGAACGGAAATCCCTACGGATTTGCTGGCGGAGGATGTGCGTGCGGCTTTGTATGATTTGGGTTGTCTTACAGGAACTATTTCCACAAATGATATTTTAAATAACGTTTTCTCCAAATTCTGCATCGGGAAGTAGTCATTTAGTTAGAAGATGAACCTACTGGTCTTTAATCC
>JAZUEE010000236.1:0-15843 GCA_045639985.1 Bacteroidales bacterium | reverse complement strand
AAAAAATAGCCCCCCACCAAGTTTGTTTGTTGAGTTTGTACCAAAATGAAAGATTGAAATACACGCCCATGAAGATTTCCGCCATCATCACGATAGGAATGGTACGCAGTCCCTCCCAGTAGTTTCGTTGGATAATGAATTTGAAAATATCCAAATAAAGAACTACCAACAAGAAAGCCAACAACGTAAATATCACGTAATATTTCATCACTTCGGCCTGCATTTCACGACTGTTTTTATCTTTTTGTCCACCAAAGACAAAAGGTTCATACGCGTAGCGAAAGGCCTGTGTAAAGATGGCGATAATCATGGCAATTTTGACACACGCACCATAAATACCCAACTGCACCTCGCCTTCCTGACCGGGAACTATGAATTTATAACAAATCTTGTCCGCCACCTGATTCAAAATACCGATAAGACCTAAAAGCAACAGCGGCCAAGTATATTTCAACATTTCTTTCAACAACTTGAAATCTATGCCAAAACGCATATCGCGTAATTCGGGAATAAATCCAAACGTAACACCGGCGGTACATATCAAATTGACAATAAAAACATAACCAACCTGAAAGTCAGGGTCATACCATCCCATCAAAGATGGACAACTATTGCTTAAAACGGGAGCCAATAGGAAAATGAATAAATTGAGACCGACATTGCAAATGATGAAGGCAAGTTTGAGAATGACGAATTTGAGAGCTCGGTTTTGATTTCGCAACTGCGCGAACAAAATGGCCTGAAATGCATCTAACGCAACAACAGAAGCCATAATGCGAATATATTCAGGATGCGCCTCGTAATTCAAAGCATTGGCAATCGGGCCTCCAAAAAACATACAAATGAGCCAAAAAATCAACGAAACCAATCCCACCGTGCTGGCCGCTGTCGAAAATGCCTTCTTGGAATCCACCTCGTCACGATTGGCAAAATAAAAGAAAGTCGTTTCCATACCAAACGTCAACAATACCAACAGCAAAGCTGTAAACGCGTAAATGTTTGTAACAACTCCATAGCCGCCGGAAGCCGCGGCTATTTTATACGTGTAAAGAGGAACCAACAGATAATTCAAAAATCGACCTATAATACTGCTGAGCCCATAAATAGCGGTTTGTCCGACTAATTTTTTCAAAGAATTGGCCATAATAAAATATTTTTTGTTTGAATCAACAAGTTGTTAGAGCACTATGTATCCACGAAAACAAAACGGGGGCAAAATTACGTACTTATATTTATATTATATCCAAAAAAATAAAAACTTACAAACTATGGAACGTAAATTATTTTTTATGTACGTTTGCAGCCGTTTAATTCATAACTATAATCAATCTTTATGAAAATCAGTGAGGTAACCCATTATTTAGAACAAAAATTTCCGCTTAGATTGCAAGAAGATTTTGACAATTGCGGAGTACAGTGTGGAGACATCGAACAGGAAATCAGCGGAGTACTGGTTTGCTTCGAGATGTCGGACAAAGTCATAGAAGAAGCATTAAACAAGCACGCCAATTTGGTGATTTCCCATCATCCGCTGATATTGCGACACGGCATTTGCAAAATCGAGCCCACCAATAGAATTGGCAGAATAATCTGCAAAGCGTTAGCCAACAATATGGTTTTGTACTCTATGCACACCAATATAGACAGTGCGGAAGGCGGCGGCAACGACGTATTTGCTGAAAAACTTCAATTACAAAATGTTCGGGTTTTAGTTCCTTCCGAACAACCAGATTTGGCATCCAAAAACGGTCTCGGACGAATCGGTTCCCTACCCGAACCCATGACATTACCTGTTTTCTTACAATATGTAAAAGACAAAATGGAACTCCATACGCTTCGTTACTATGGGAATCCTGATGACATGATTGAAAAAGTCGCCGTGTGCGGCGGCGGCGGTTCCTCGTTTATTGAAGATGCGATGGCCGCCGGCGCAGACGCCTACGTTACTGGCGACATCAAATACCATGACTTTTTCCGGGCAGATAAAAAAATGCTCATTGCCGATATCGGACACTATGAAGGCGAATTTTATATTAAGGAAATTATATATAAAGCAATTAAAGAAAAATTTACTACTTTTGCGGCCACTGTTTCTAAAATGGATATTTTGGAAATTTGTTATTTTTAATCATTGATTATTAAACAATTAGAAATATTATGCCGAAGAAAAAAGTTACCGATGAGGAAATAGTTGCTGCTACAGAAGCAACCGAAACCAGTTCTATCAACAACGAAAAAGAAGCTGCTGTTGTGGTGGAAACCATCGTAGAAGAAGACATTACTGTTGAAAAAACAGCCGATGGCGTGATTAACGTTAAGAAAAACGAAGACACCCAAAGCCATGCTGAAGAAATTTCTATTGAACAAAAACTACTTTCTTTGTTCAATCTCCAACAGATTTGTACCAAAATCGACGATATCCGAATGGTCCGCGGCGAATTGCCAGAAGAAATTCGCGATAAGGAAGATGAATGCGAAGGCAAACGTACCCGTATAGCCAAATTCCAAGACGAAATTAAAAATCTTCAATCCAAAATTTCAGAAGAAAACACGAAAAAGGAAGAAGCTGCCGCCGCTATTAAAAAATACGAAGAACAGCAGAACAACGTTCGTAACAACCGTGAATACGAAAGTTTGACCAAGGAAATCGATTATCAAAACTTGGAAATCCAAGTTGCTGACAAGCACAAAGCCAAATACGAGGCCGATATTACCGAAAAAGAGGCCCAAATTCAAGAAACAGAAGAAAAACTGAAAGAATTAGAAGAAATTTTAGTTCAAAAGAAAGAAGAGTTGAAAGGCATTATGGCCGACACGGAAAAAGAAGAGGCAGAATTATTGGAAAAGGCAGAAGGATTGCAATCCAAAGTGGATCAACGACTGCTGACTGCTTTCGAGCGCATCCGCAAAAATGCCCACAACGGTTTAGCTATTGTAAAAATCGAACGTGATGCCTGCGGTGGTTGCTTCAGCAAAATTCCGCCCCAACGCCAATTGGATATCGCTTTACATAAAAAGATCATCGTATGCGAGGCCTGCGGTCGTATCTTCATTGACGACAAACTGGTTCAACGCCAAAACGAAGAATAAAAAAAAAGACCTTCCAAATGGAAGGTCTTTTTTTATTCTCCTTTTAAGATATCCGCTATGTGAATAACTTGAACGCCGACATCGTGCGCTTCCTTATAGGCATCCAACATTTGCAAACAATGAATATCCGTAGATGTCACATATTCGGCACCCATACCATATATCTTACTCATAATTTCCCCCGTCATTGCTTCTGCTGCAGCCGGATTGGATTGTGCGAAGCGTCCGTTAGCACCACAACATCCTTGCATTTCATCGTCCATCAACAAATCCAAACCGAGAGTGTTTCTCAATAAAATCTCTGGAGCATCATTCTGTGGATACAAATTTCTCGCCGCACAAGATTTAAAATAAAACACCCGATGACTGAACGTATTCTTCAAACTCTCAACATGACGCACATTGACAATGTAATCGCATAATTCATACACATGTTGAGTGAAAGATTTCAATTCATTGGGTTGAAACGAATTTTCCAACAATTGACGATAATATTTCCGCATAAAGCCGGCACATCCACAATCAGGAATAATAAACGGTAACTTGGTGCCACAATCATCAATAATTTTCACACCCAGATTTTTCGCAAACTCAGTTTCCCCTTGCATAAAGAAACGTTGTCCACAACAGGTCTGCTCTTCAAAATACTGGCAATGCAAATCCAAGCGCTCCAACACCGTAAATACGCTATACGCTGTACTCGGTTGAAACATATCCATTTGGCATGGAATGAAAACATTGACAATATTACTCTCTGCCATAACCTATTATTTAGTTTCCGCACTTGGAATAGCCGCATTTTGTACAAACCAAGCAACCCTCTTTAAATTCCATGGTGCCTGTTTCATGACAATTGGGACATTCCTGATCTTTTTGTTTCGTTCCATCCTGAATGAATTTCTTCAAAGCACGACACACGCCATTACGCCAGGAATTAATACTTTCCTGACGGAAATTCAAACTGGAAATGATATTTACTATGTTATTAACCGGCATTCCGTTGCGCAATAAAGCAGAGGTTAATTTGGCATAATTCCAAAATTCCTGGTCGAAACAACGGTCCAAACCACAAAGTCTGACTTCGTACCCTGCTTTGTCAAAATACTTGAAATCGTATGATTTCGTGCCGTCTTCGTGTCTGTTTTTGATAATAATACCGTGTTCCACCCATTTAGGCAACAGAAAACTCTCGTCACCAGTTTTACCGGTAAAGATTTCATACGGCTGCCCATTATACAATCCGATGTAAGCCACCCAGTCTTCGCTGTTATTTTTAAAATGAATGACATCTGCTTGTAACTCTTTCGGACGTTTGAAATTTTTAGGTTGTGGCGCAGCTTCTTTATTCTTATTCTTATCTTTGTTAATAGACTCAAGCACACCGTTTCTGGAACCTTCACGGTAAACAGTCATGCCCTTACAACCCACCTGCCAAGCTTTCATGTAAAGGTCGGCAACGGTCTGTTCGGAAACATCTTCGGGAAGATTGACGGTTACAGAAATAGAATGATCGACCCATTTTTGTACAGAACCCTGGAGCTCAACTTTCTTAATATAGTCCGTATCGGCAGCTGTAGCTTTATAATAAGGTGACTTTTCTACGAGCGCTTGTATTTCCTTTTCATTCATGGTGGTCATCTGCTCATACGTATAGCCCTGAGTTTCAGCCCATGTGACGAATTTCTGATGGAAAACCATATACTCTTCAAAAGTGTCGCCCACCACATCTTTGATAACATTTTTCTTAATGCTCATATCGTTGGGGTTCACCTTGCGTCTGCGCTTATAGACAACATTGAAGGCCGGTTCGAGACCGGAAGTGGTTTGCGTGCAAATGCTGACGCTACCTGTTGGGGCAATAGTCAACAAAGCAATGTTACGGCGACCATAGCGAATCATATCCTCATACAACTTCGGATCCGCCTCGCGAATACGTTGGATGAACGGATTGCGACCTTCCTTAATACAACTATAAATGGGGAATGCGCCACGTTCTTTGGCCATGGTGACAGAAGACCTGTAAGCGGCCAAAGCCAACTGTTTGTGCACTTCTGTGGAGAAAGCATTGCCTTCTTCAGAGCCATAACGAATGTTCAAAGCGGCCAACATGTCGCCTTCGGCGGTAATGCCCAATCCGGTACGGCGACCTTTGGTTGACTGTTTCCGGATTTTCATCCACAGTTCTTTCTCCACTCGTTTCAGGTTTTCGCTTTCTGGGTCACTATCGATTTTGGCCAAAATCTGGTCGATTTTTTCCAATTCCAAATCGATAATGTCATCCATTAAACGTTGGGCATACTGAACATGCTCCCTAAAGAGAGGCATGTTGAAGTATGCTTTATCTGTAAATGGGTTTTCAACGTAACTATATAGGTTAATGGCGATGAGACGACAACTGTCATACGGACAGAGAGGAATCTCACCACATGGATTGGTCGAAACAGTTCTAAATCCCTCATCCTCATAACAATCCGGCACAGATTCTTTACGGATTGTATCCCAGAACAAAACGCCGGGTTCAGCGGATTTCCATGCGTTATGGATGATTTTCTTCCATAGCTTATCCGCATCAATGTCTTGCTTGAATTGAGGATTATTGGAAAATACAGGATATTGTTGGGTATATTGCGTGTTGTTTTGCACGCTCTTCATAAAATCGTCATCGATTTTCACAGACACGTTGGCACCTGTAACTTTGCCTTCCGTCATTTTGGCATCGATAAATTTTTCAGAATCCGGATGTTTGATGGAGATGGAAAGCATCAAGGCACCACGACGACCGTCTTGGGCCACTTCGCGGGTGGAATTGGAATAGCGTTCCATAAAAGGAACCACGCCGGTGGAGGTCAGTGCACAGTTCTGCACATGGCTGCCTGATGGACGAATGTCGGAAAGGTCGTGACCAACACCACCACGGCGTTTCATCAGTTGAACCTGCTCCTCATCCATCTTCATAATACCACCATACGAGTCGGAATTTTCATCATTACCGATAACAAAGCAATTAGACAAAGATACGATTTGGTCGTGATTGCCAATTCCTGCCATCGGGCTTCCTTGAGGAATAATGTATTTGAAATGATCGAAGAGGGAGAAAATAAGTTCTTCGCTCATCGGACAAATATAGCGTTTCTCTATGCGGGCAAATTCACTGGCCAAACGATGGTGCATCTCTTCCGGAGTACGTTCCAAAATCCGACCTTCCTTGTCTTTCAACGCATATTTGTCTATCCATACGCCTGCGGCTAATTCATCGCCGCCAAAATAGCCTACAACATCTTTAAAAATCTCCTCTTTGGCATAAATTGGCCGTTGGACTGCAATATTTTCTGTCATTTGTTTTTCTGTTTCTGGTGCATCTTTTGACTGCCGATTCGTTGTTTCGGCTTCTATCTTTTGTGAAAAGTTGTGAATGGCTTGCTCTCGAGATTGTAACAATCCCATTGCTGATTCACTATTCTGTTTTTCCACAGTTTCAGTCAGCACCTCTTCCTCTTCCGAAAATCCAAAAAGGGATAATTCTTTATTCATAGACACGGTTTTAAATTAGCACATAGGTTAAATCTATTCAGACGAAGGCGTTTGCTTAGCATAAAAGAAAAACGGAATGTCAGCATAACTTTCTAATATAGAATTTGTTGCCAAAACGTTCTGATTTCACAAAATGAGGGTGCTAAAATAGAAAATCACTCCTATTTTCTTTACATGTTTTAACATATAATATCAACAAAATACCGTTGATATTTTTTCTGATTGAGAATAAGGACTTTAAAGATTTTGTGCAAAAAAATTGGAGAAAGTTGCTATTTATCTTTCATTTTTTGCTTTTAAACTGAAAATAAGTTTCATCAAACTTTTGGTAAACAACTAAAAGTTTATTCCGTTACCGGCATAATTCTTTTGATGAGGTTTTTCAGTGTGTCGCCGGGACCGAATTCCACAAATTGTTCGGCACCATCGGCAAACATGTTGAGGACGGTCTGCATCCATCGTACTGGGTTTGTCAACTGCTTGAGCAAATTCTCTTTGATGACCACCGGATTAGATGATGGCAACGCGGTAACATTCTGATAAATCGGGCAGGATGGCTCTTTGAACGCACACTGTTCGATGGCCGTGGCCAGTTCATTTTGCGCGGACTGCATCAGTGGAGAATGGAAAGCTCCACCCACGTTGAGCATCATCACTTTGCGCGCACCGGCTTCCTTCAGTTTCTCCATAGCGATTTCCAGCCCTCTCAGACTGCCTGAAATTACTAATTGCTGCTGGCTGTTGTAGTTGGCTGGCACCACCACCTCATCCGTGATGGAAGCGCACACCCGTTCGATGATTTCGTTGTCAAATTTTAGGACAACCGCCATTCCGGAAGGCGTTTCCTCGCACGCGCGCTGCATCGCGTGGGCACGCTTGGAGACCAACATCAGCGCATCTTCAAAAGCCAAGGCACCGTTAGCCGCCAACGCCGTAAATTCTCCCAAAGAATGTCCAGCCACCATATTCGGCGCGCATTCCGCCTGACAGCGGAAAGCGATGTAGGAATGTAAAAATACTGCCGGCTGCGTGACTTTTGTCTGCTTCAAATCCTCATCCGAACCTTCAAACATAATCTTTGAAATAGGAAATCCCAACAATTCATCGGCCTGACCAAACAACTGTCTGGCCAATGAATATTGTTCATACAAATCTTTGCCCATTCCGGAAAATTGGGCACCCTGTCCGGGGAAAACAAAAGCGGTATTCATAGAGGTTGATGGAGAATGGTTAATGAGTAATGATGATTGGTTTTGCCTATGGTATTCTTTAAACGAAATAAAAGGCAAAGACTGGTATATACACAGTCTTTGCCTTTATGATTATAATCCGAATTCTTTAACGATTTTATCCACGTAGTCTAATCTTTCCCACGGAAAGAAAGTGACGGTTTTGCCGTTGATTTTCTTTTTGTAGCTGTCGCGGCCGAAATGACCATAAGTAGCTGTTGGGAGGTAGATTGGGGACTTAAGTTGGAAGCGATCGATGATGCCATACGGGGTCATATCGAAAATCTTGCCGATTTTCTTGGCGATGGCACCGTCGCTCATTTTTACTTTGGCTGTGCCATACGTATTGACGTAGAGTCCGACGGGTTGAGCCACGCCGATGGCGTAAGCGACCTGCACGAGCACTTTGTCGCAGATGCCGGCAGCAACCATATTTTTGGCGATATGGCGCGTGGCGTATGCGGCGGAACGATCTACTTTGGAAGGATCTTTGCCGGAGAAGGCACCGCCGCCGTGCGCACCGTGACCACCGTAGGTGTCAACGATGATTTTGCGGCCAGTCAGACCCGTGTCGCCGTGCGGTCCGCCAATGACAAACTTGCCCGTAGGATTGACGAAGAGTTTCTTCTTGTAGTCGAATTTCTCGAACAGTTTTTGGACATTTTCCGGGCAACTTGCGATAACGCGCGGAAGTAAAATCTCAAGGATGTCCTTTTTGATAACTTCCTGCATCGCTTTTTCACTCTTGTCGAATTCATCGTGTTGTGTGGAAACCACGATGGTGTCGATTTTTTCAGGAAGGTTGTCGTCCGAATATTGGATGGTGACTTGTGATTTGGAGTCGGGGCGCAGATAAGTCATCTGTTTGCCTTCCTTGCGGATGGCGGCCAATTCCTGCACTAAGCGGTGAGCCAGTTCGATGGAAAGAGGCATGTAGTTGTCCATCTCATTGCAGGCATAGCCGAACATCATACCCTGGTCGCCGGCGCCCTGCTTTTGGGCGTCTTTGCGTTCCACGCCTTGGTTGATGTCTCCCGATTGGCTGTGAATGGTGGAGATAATACCGCAGGATTTCGCATCAAACTGATACTCGCTGCGGTTGTAGCCGACTTGGTCGATTACTTTTCTTACGACATCATCAACAGGAACATAGCCATTGGTTTTGACTTCTCCTGCGCAAACTACCAATCCGGTAGTCACTAAAGTTTCGCAAGCCACTTTAGATTCTGGATCTTGGGAAAGAAAAGCATCCAGTAAAGCGTCTGAAATTTGATCACTCAGTTTGTCCGGGTGTCCTTCAGATACTGATTCAGAGGTGAATAGATAGCTCATAACTAACGTTTTTGTTGTTAATAATTAAAAGGTTACAGAAAATCGGGGGAGAAAAGAATGTTGTTTTAGCATTTTTTCAAGTGGTTGCAATCATTACAAATCTGTCCACGAATTTCGGGCGGCAAAAATAATAAAAAAAGTAAGCTGAAGCATGAAAAATGTGCTAATGTGACAATAAGCAATGAACAGAAAAGAGGTATAGGTGCAAAAAAGAACTAACCTTGTTTCAATACGTTTTGCAAAACTTCCTGTATTCTTTCTTTTTTAGAACTGGAAATTTTGAGAACCTCTGTTGCTTGGCCGCATTTCAGTGTGATGAAGAGATCGTTGCATTCGCTCACATGTTTCAGCAAAACGAGGTGTTTTCGGGATATTCTCAGTGCTTCGTCTGGACCGAGTAGTTCCTCCATTTCGAGCATGGTGCAGGCGCGACTGTATTGCTCGCCTGTAATCGTGTGCAACCAAGAATAGTTGTGTCTCTGTTCACAATACAGAATATCTTCTGATTTTACAAACACCACTTGACCATCCGTATTACGGGCATCAATATAGTTGTGTTGTTTGTGAAGGGTGATTTCTTTCTGTTTGTTTTGCAAGAGAGTTTGCTTGAGAACTCTCAAAAGAAAGAAACAGCAGAAGAAGCCGAAATTTCTTAAAACCAATAATGCTGTGACCATTATGATGTACTGTTTGAACATCGGTGTGCTCAAATAGGAACCAGCACAATGTTTAATGTTTGGAAAGACGAGTATCATTTCGAGAATGCCGGAAACCAAAATGCTCAACAATGCCAATATGCTAAAGAGGGAGAATTTGCGCTTGAAGAAAAGTTTGGGAATTAGGATCAAATAGTTGAGATAAAGCATGGCGAACAGCAAAAAAGCCGCGACAACCTCCTTATAAGTTGTGTTTATGGCACTTGGCCGTAAAAAACTGTTTTGGATAAAGAAACACGTTAGCAAGATGCAGAATACCGCGTGCAGACATACTTCGATAATAGTAAATTTTCGATCCATATTTTTTTCTGCAAAAGTAGATAAAAAGTGATAGCTTCAGCCGTATTGAATCTGATTTTATTTGTTTTTCGTCCTAATTTCGTCCTTTTTTCGACATATTTTCGTCCTCTGAATAAAAAAGCAGGTGTTTCAGCACAATCT
Organism: Bacteroidales bacterium; assembly: GCA_045639985.1. Lineage (GTDB taxonomy): Bacteria > Bacteroidota > Bacteroidia > Bacteroidales > WCHB1-69 > F23-D06. The sequence goes on along the minus strand of JAZUEE010000236.1, from coordinate 5,504 downwards.
CGGCACAATGTGGAGCAGGCCGCTATGGAGCAAACAAAAAGTCATACCTTTGCCACTCAAAAAATATCAAAAAAATATCGCTTATGAAGAAAATTATCAGTTTTTTGTTTTTATCAACGGTTTTATCACTCGTTGTTTCCTGTCAGGATAAATCCAAAAATCCGGCAAAAGAGTATTTCACCTTTCAAAAAGTTCCATCTAAAGATGTGGGTGGCAATGTATATCAATTAACGGGTATGATTGGCCATTCTGCCAAGAATTGCCCCGGCTGTGTCCTAATTCTTTGACTCGCCAATTTACTTTTACAGGATTGTTTTATTCTAATAATCAATATTATATTAACGATTAACAACCACAACATATTCATAATGGATTTTAGTAAGGACATATTATTATTATCGCTCAAAAGTGATTTGACGTGGTTGGGCAAGAATCATTTCCTTGGATAGTCCTCTGCCGTTTCAGCGTGCGCCGGCGGTGGAGGAAACAGATGCATTTGCAGGGAAATCGAATAATCTTTAGCAGGACAAGCCGAAATCCCTGCACGTGGAAGCATCCGTATGGCATTGTGTTATGCAATCTCGTCAAGTATGGAACGAGGCACGACACGAAAAGAGGCGCAAAGGTACATTTTTTCGTGGCAATCCAGCTAACAAATAATTCAATTATTCACTAAAAAACATAATACAATGAAAAAGATATTTATTATGGCTTTTACAGCTATATTTGCAGGAATGATATTATCCAGTTGCGAAAAAGAAGATGTTGAAAAAACTAATCCAAATAGTAATCTCAAGTCATCTTTAGAAATGAGAGTGTTTGATGATGTAGTCGCGCTGAATGAGGAGGTAACGAAAACAACACAAATGAGTTTTGAAGAACTTGTATCATACGATTTCGAAAGTGAAAAAGAGAACGCTTGGTATTTATTGGCCCCATCGAGCCGCTATCACAAATAATGTGACATATAAATTCTGGGTGGTTGGAAATCTCATTCAAAAAAAAGATAACAAATCAACAGGCTCTATTAATCCCTCTTACAAATTGGAAAATGACCTTAAATTCGGTTTGGTACATCGAAAAGACCATTCGACAGATGTTCACATCAAGTCCGCTTGGGGCGGAATATCCAATTCAATGGTCTCATTAGAAATTAATGAACAATGAAATTACCAAAAAATATAGTGTCGTTGTCATTATTGCTTTTGACAACCATAGGCTATGTTTTTTGCGGAACAGCCGACTCAACAGGCGGCTGTTCCGTGAAAAACAGATGGATTCTTAAACCCAGTGTGTCAAGCTATTTAGGATGGGAAAAAAGCGCCGATCTGGTTCAGTTCGGAGACCATGAATCGTTGGAATGGAATGCCCGTCACATTAATTTCCGAATCGAGGCCACATACGGGCTGAGCAAATGTTGGGAAATAGGATTATTTGCCGGATTCCAACAGCACGCTACGGATGTGGGACTGTACGATACCTTTTATTTTGAGGGCTATAATATTATTTCACACAACGAAGTATATGTCAACAAATTGGCTCCTACATTCGGGCTATCGGTCAATTTCCACATGCTTCCCTTATTTGTCAGAGAGAAGACTTGTCATTGGGATTTGTATCTCACGGCTAATTATGGAGGATGTGTGCTGATTCATACCGAGAATCGGAGGTCATTTTATGGCCATTATCGCCAGGAATACGGAATGGGTGTGGGATTATCCTATTTTATTAAAAACCGTGCCAGCTTCTTTGCGGAATTCCGTTTTGGCAACTATTCGTTCTTTCCCCAATATGTGAGTAGTTATTCCAATTTCCGTGCAGGTCTGGCTATTAAATTGAATTAGTATGAAAAGATATACCTTTTTGTTGATAATAATGTTGGGGCTGTTGACCGCAAACGCGCAACCCCAAACAAGGAGAGAATCGAAAATGAAAGCCACGGACATTGTTTTAGACTATTCCAAACCTATTCATTCTTTGGGCTTCTCTTTCACGGGTTATTGCGGTTTTGCCGCCAGAGTGGTCGAGGGCTACAACGGTCCGTTTACGCCCCATACTTTTAATCGCCTTTCTCCAGAGTTCTCCGTGCAGTATTCCTGCATTTTCAATAAACACGTCGGGTTTATGTTGGAAATACCGATGGGCATCTTCCAACGCAATATGTTTGTGGATTTGTCCGCCTATAATGCGGAGAGCTTCAGCATATTGTTGGGTGGCCCTTATATCGGTTTTACACCTAAAATATCCTATTTTAAGGATTTAGGAAGAAAGGTCAATATGCAGGTGGATGCAGGATTGAAGTTTATGCCGTTCTGTTTCCCAAATAATTATTGGTTTGACCATTATGAGCATTCATTTTCAAGTGGGTATGATTGTATTTATTATTTGGAAGTTCCGTCGGCCTGCTATTTGATACCGGACGTTACAGCTTCTTTGCAGTTCCTCATTCACAGCAGGAGAAATCCTCGCAATAATTTTGTAATAGGAATTACCGGTAATTTCTCCTTTGCCCGAAGAATGGTTCTTTCATTTGATACGTACCAATCCGGTGTCACATGCCCTGAATTTGAAGGAGCATCACCCTTACCAATGTCCGCCTATTCAAGTGGCAAGGTAATATGCAATTCCAGCTCCATCGGTCTCACCATCGGTTATCGCTTTATGGGCCTCCGCCCGTGAAAATGTCCGGAATATCCAAATGTGATAATTCAATAAATATCTAATGTGATATTATAAATAAAGGATTCGTCCATAATGAAAGTGTTCACGCCCAATATTCATTGATTGGCGTTGAATTTGGCTCACAACAATGGTTCGGTTCCGCGGAATTAGGATATGGATTCAAAGGTTTTTTAAATGTGGGTGTCGGCTGCCATTTGTAATATCACACTCACATCAAATTAAAAATCAGTTTGAATCCTGTTTGAAAAATAGTTCTATCTTTGCCCTCGTCTTTTTGACAAAACAACCTTTAAATATCTCTCATTATGGAACCCGAATTGTAAAAAAAAGGAAACCAGGTCGCCCTTAAATTTCAAGATTATGAAAAAAAGCATTTATATAACTTTGATGTGGATATTCTTTCTGCCCGTCCTTTATGGACAGGAAGTTCGTCCGAATTTTCCCAACGGCTTCCACATCGGCATTACAGGGGAGGGAAACATCGCTCAGAAAATGACTGCTGTAAGATTGGCAGGAACAGATCCAATACCTACCTGCTATGAAACATTAGGAGGTAAAGCAGGCATAGAATTATCCTATCATTTTGCTGATTATTTCGGTGTTTCAGTTGGATTTAGTTATGGGACTTTTTCACAATATACCATATATCCAGATCTTAAGGATATTTATTACGGATTCCCAACTATAGAACATCTTGCAGATTTTCAGATCCCTTGCAAAATGGAATTTCATTTTCCCATCAAGCATAGCAATTGGTCCTTTTATGGTTCCCTCGGTGTTAATTTGATGAATATTCGTGAAGCAATAATCTATCTACGAAGTGGAAAAGATCCTGATGTGGGAAATGCTTTAGGTTGGACACTCATTGTTGGGAATTCAGACAATGTTAATTACTATTCATATCTTAACGACTATAACGGCTATAAATTGATGATAGATGCCCAGATGAATATGGGTATCTATTATCGATTACCGTATAACGACCTGCTGCGATTAGGGTTAGTGGGAAATTTTTCGTTTAGGGACCGATTTCAAGGGTACTATTCACACAAACTACAAGAGAACGAATTCGGTTCACTTTCCTATCGCCACAACTACATCGGATTGGAGGCGGCCTACATCCACAGTTTCAAAACCCGCGCCCAAAGGAAGTTCCTTCAACCAAAAGAGACGGAGACGTTTGATTTCAGCCATCCAGTGCATTCCGTTTCCGTGGAGATGGACAATGCCCTGGTGTTGGGCAACCGGATCGCCTTCAAGGAGGGTATTTCACGTGCAATGTGCCGTGCCACCTACAGTCCGGAACTTTCCCTGAAGTACAACTGTACCTTCGCCAAAGGATTCGGTCTGTCAGCCGCCATCCCGTTCGGATTCTACGCCCCCTATCTGAAAGTGGATTTGACCAATGCCATTCCCCACGATACCGTATGGAGCAACGGAGCAATCGGCGAGGAAAATCTATGGAATAACGAGTGGAAGCTGGGCGGATTCTATACGGGGTTGGCCCTACGTGCCTCCTATACCAAGGCCATTCATCGCAATATGTTCATCCAGCCGGAGTTGGGCCTGTCGTGGAAGTTCCTGTTCAGCTCCTTGAATTCCCACTTGTCCGCGCCTCAATGCTGGTATGCCTATATGGCTCCAAATTCCGCGCAGGGCGAGTCGCTGCCCGTTTTTGCGATGATGTATCTGCAGTATCCCAAGCTCAACTGGGTGCCCAACCTCTCGGGCGCGGTCAACTTCTTAGTGCACGGCAAGAACCCCTGCCACAACTTCATCTTTGGCCTTGACTTCAACGTTGATTTCTCCAAACAAATGGTAATCAATTACGCGACGGATATTAATATGCCAGAAAAATACCGTTCGGCAGGCCAGTTTGTCTTCAATATGACCACCATCGGTCTGCACATCGGATATCAGTTCATGACGGGGAAGAAACAGACGATTAGGAATAGGTAAGGGGTGGTGGTGATTTTAGTATTAAAAAAGCTCTACCCTTGCCTCGTCTTTTCTGACTAAACAATCCATAAATACCTTTCATTATGGAGCCCGAATGTAAAGATATGGTGTTTGCTTTCCATACAATAATAGTACGAGGAATTTCATTTTTATATAAAAAAGTTTTGTCAACTTTAAATATGAAGGGAAAGAATATAAATTCAATGTAAGAACAGATTCTTTAATCGAATAAATTTATCATTATGAAAAAGTTTTTTTTACTAAGTACTTTTATTGTGCTGCTTTTTACAGCTGTTTTTGCCCAAGTTCCATCCGTACCGATCCATTCTTTCAAACATCACGAAATAAGATTCGGATTTGGTGACCCATTACTACTGTATCATCAGCTACCCGAGACTTTCAATTCGTCACTGACTATTGGCCAATTATTTCAAAAAGCACCCTACGATGGAAGAATTTGTACAACTCTCCCCATCACTATCGGTTATCGGTATCGCGCCTTGAAGTGGCTTTGGGTTGGTGGCGATATCGCCTATTGCGGTATGTTCGGACGACCAGACAACCCAACTCTGACGGAATCTTTCAACGCGCATCTTTTTCAATTGGCCTTATCCGTTCGCTTTTCATACCTCAACAGAGAAAAGATAACACTATATTCAGAATTCACACATTCCATTGCATCCATAAATAAAGGATTCGTCCATAATGAAAGTGTTCACGCCCAATATTCATTGATTGGCATTGAATTTGGCTCACAACAATGGTTCGGTTCCGCGGAATTAGGATATGGATTCAAAGGTTTTTTAAATGTGGGTGTCGGCTGCCATTTGTAATATCACACTCACATCAAATTAAAAATCAGT
>JAZUEE010000235.1:0-2578 GCA_045639985.1 Bacteroidales bacterium | reverse complement strand
GTTCCTCAATTTGCACGTGGTAGCCGCATAGGGAGGTGAGGATGAACATCACGCTCTGGAAGTGGCGTTCCTGTTCAGGCTCTAACTCGTAGGGGCAGGCGCTGAGGAAAGACTGCAAGCGCTCCATGAAGCCCTCAATGTCGCCTTCGCGTAGGGAGCGTACGAAGCGGCTGATTTCAAAAGTGGAGCCGACGGCATCCACTTGAGTGTAACTTGGAATGAGGAAGCGCAAAAAGCCCTGTTTGACCTCCTTGTTCGGGAATCCCAATTTATAAAGCTCGAACTCGGGGTCATAGCCGTTAATGGTTAGGTAGCCGCTCTGGTAGATGACAGGCAGCGGATTCGTAGAAGCAATATCTACGCTGTTAAGCACGTCGCTGACGACCTCCTCCTTCTCTATTTTGGACAGATTATATTGATGGATTTTTAGTAATTCAATAAGGTATGTCGGTGTGCCGGTCTCGAACCAATAGTAGTCGATTTTACGGTTGGCAAAAGCATTTAGCAAACTGAAAGGATTGTATATGCCAGGAAGTTTCTCCTCACAGAAATGGTATCCATCATAGTTCTCGCGGAGTGCGGCGTATGCTTCATCAACCGTCATATTTTGGTTTTCCGCAAATTCTGAAATTTCCACCTCAAAATTCGTACGAAGTTCCTGCTCCGTAACGCCGCAGATGTCGTGATACTGTGACAGCATAGATAAGTCCCGTAGGTTGTTCAGATCGCTGAACACGCTGACCTTGCCGAATTTGGTCACGCCCGTGAGGAAGGCGAAGCGTATGCAGCCATCCATGGACTTGAGCGCACCGTAGAAGCCCTTGAGCGTGGCGCGGTAGGCATCCTGCAACTCCGTGTTGCCGATGGCTTGCAACAGCGGCTTGTCGTACTCATCAACCAAGATCACCACCTGACGGCCAGTCTTCTTGTAGGCGCGGCGGATGATGCCTTCAAAACGCATTCCGAAACTGCGCTCTTCATCAGCTTTCCCGTATAAGGCCTCCCAGACTGTCAACTCTCTGTCTAATTTGTCTTGCAAGGCCTTCTCAGTATTATATTGTTGTGTATTCAGGTCCAAATGCAGGATGGGATATTCTATCCAGTCGCTTTCCAATTCAGCAATGGCGAGTCCGTTGAACAATTCGCGTTTTCCCTGAAAGTATGCTTCTATTGTACTGAGCAGCAAACTTTTTCCGAAACGGCGTGGGCGCGATAGAAAGTAGTATTTGCCTTCTGTAACCAATTTATATACAATAGCACTTTTATCCACATACTTAAAGCCCTTGTCCCTTAGGTCCTCAAAATTCTGTATGCCAATTGGTAATTTCTGTCCCATAGTTGAGTTGTTTTATGATAGGTCGCAAAAATACAAAAAAGATTACTCCGGCATCCTCAAGCTACAAATTCTCAATCAATTGCTGCACTTCTGCTTTCTGTTCCTCTTTCATAGAAGATTTGATGGAGATGATGGGTTCGATCAATTTGTTGTTTTTCATTTCACCTAAAATCTTTTGGATTTCCTTGGCGGCCTGCGGTGCCCATGTGCCGTTTTCAATGACGGCAAAGGTGCGGTTTTGCAAGTTGTGTGCCTTCAAATCCAACAGGAAGTTTTCCATTGGCGGATATAGTCCTCCGTTGTAGGTGGGAGCCACTAAAATTATGTGGCTGCAGCGGAAAGCGTCAGATACCATATAGGAGACGTGTGTTCCGGAAACATCGTACATACGGATATCCTTGTGACCCTTCTCTGCCAGCTGGTTGGCTACGTATGTGGCGGCGGATTCCGTGTGGCCGTAAAGAGAGCCATAGACAATCATAATGGATTCGCTTTCAGACTCGTATCTGCTCCATTTGTCGTATTTGTCAATGAAGTAGCCGATGTTCTCGCGCCAGATGGGACCGTGCAGCGGACAGATCATCGCGATGTCCAACGTGGCGGCCTTCTTCAGCGTGTTCTGGACCTGAGGTCCGTATTTGCCTACAATATTAGTATAATAGCGGCGGGCATCTTTCAGCCAGTCGCGGTCGAAGTTCACCTCATCAGCGTACAGGTTGCCGCACAATGCGCCGAAAGTGCCGAATGCGTCGGCGGAGAACAAGATTTTGTATTCGGATTCGTAAGAGACGAATACTTCCGGCCAGTGAACCATCGGAGCGGCCACAAAGGTGAAGGTATGTCGGCCCGTGCAAAGTGTGTCGCCCTCTTTTACAATCTGCAGTTGGTTCGTGATGTTGAGGTTGAAGAACTGCTGGATGAACTTGGCAGCCTGCGCACTGCAAACAACAGTCACGTTCGGATGGCGCACGATAACTTCTTCTACCAGTGCCAAGTGGTCGGGCTCCACGTGGTGGATGATCATATAGTCAAGCGCACGACCGTTGAGTGTGCATTGGAGATTTTCCAGGAATTGGGCGGCAACAGAGTTGTCGGCTGTATCCAAAAGCACCGTCTTGTCGTCCAACAAGACGTATGAATTATAAGACACGCCTCTTGGAATCGGCATCATATTTTCAAAAAGAGCCAATCTTCTGTCAGAGGCCCCGATGTAAAACAAGTCTTCTTTGAGTTTTCTTGACG
>JAZUEE010000234.1:0-7009 GCA_045639985.1 Bacteroidales bacterium | reverse complement strand
GTCGTAACCTCGCTCCTGCCTGCGTTACCGAATGTATGCCGGATATGGTTGTCAGAACCAACTCCATGCGCGTTCTCAACGCTCGCAAAACTGTGTTGGAACTGATTCTTTCCGACCATCCAAACGATTGTTTGCAATGTGCTAAGAGCGGAAACTGCGAACTCCAAGATCTCGCTATCCGCTTCGGCATCCGCAAAAACCCGTTCACTGGTGCTGAACACACACAATCTACTTACAAAGTAGAACTTTCACCTTCTATCGTTCGCGATATGAACAAGTGCGTTATGTGCCGTCGCTGCGAAACAATGTGTAACGAAATCCAAAGCGTTGGCGCGCTCTCCGCTATCCATCGTGGTTTCCCGGCAGTTGTTTCTACAGCTTTCGAAAAACAACTCACCGAAACTCCTTGCGTATTCTGCGGCCAATGTGTTGCAGTTTGCCCGGTTGGCGCTCTTACAGAAGTTGACAACACCTGTAAGGTTCTCCGCGACATCGCTAATCCTGATAAGAAGACGGTTGTTCAAGTCGCTCCTGCTGTACGTGTTGCCCTCGGCGAAGAATTCGGCATGGCTCCAGGTTCTATCGTAACCAAGAAACTCACCGCCGCCCTCAAAGCAATCGGTTTTGACTATGTATTCGATACAGATTGGTCTGCCGACTTGACCATCATGGAAGAAGGTACCGAATTAATCGGTCGTCTTACCAAATATCTTGCTGGCGATAAGAGCGTTAAGATTCCTTTGATGACATCTTGCTGCCCTGCATGGGTTAACTTCTATGAAAAACATTTCCCGCAATTAAGAGAATATCCTTCAACGGCTAAATCTCCGCAACAGATGTTCGGCGCTATCGCCAAGAACTACTTCGCAGATAAAATCAACTGCAAACGCGAAGATATGGTTTGCGTTTCTGTAATGCCCTGCGTTGCTAAGAAATACGAAACCGGTCGTGAAGAACTCGCTAAGAACGGCAATCCTGACGTTGATTACTCCATCACCACTCGCGAATTGGCTCGCCTCATCAAGATGGCCAACATCGACTTCAACAGCCTTCCTGATGCAGAATTCGACAGCCCGCTCGGCGAATCAACAGGTGCTGCTGTTATCTTCGGCGCAACCGGCGGCGTAATGGAAGCTGCCGTTCGTACCGCTTACGAAGTTATTACAGGAAACACCCTTCCAAAAATCGATTTCGAAGAACTTCGTGGTCTCGAAGGCGTTAAGGAAGCAACTGTACATGTAAAAGACGGTTTGGATCTCAAACTCGCTATCGTACACGGCTTAGGCAACGCTCGTAAAATGCTCGAACAAATCGAAAAGGGTGAGTCTCCTTATCACGCAATCGAAGTTATGGCTTGTCCTGGCGGTTGCATCGACGGTGCTGGCCAACCTTATCACCATGGCGATTCCAGCATCATCAAAGCTCGTTGGGAAGCTACTTACCAAGCCGATAGAGAAATGCCTATTCGTAAATCTCATGAGAACCCATCTATCCAAGCTATCTATAAAGAATATCTTGGCGAACCATGCGGTCATCTCTCCCACGAATTGCTGCACACTCACTACTTTGACAACCAAATCAAAGTGGAGGCTGAATAATTAATTAATCTGTAAAATTATAAATTATGGCAATAACAGTAAAAATTAATAAAGAAACTCATGATAAGATCGTTGCTATTTGTAATAATTTCAACAACGATCCCGGTGAATTGATCAATGTATTGCATCAAACACAGGATTTCCTCGGTTATCTGCCCGCAGAAGCTCAGGAATTAATCGCTGAATGTTTGCACATGCCTACAGCTAAGGTTTTCGGCGTTGTATCTTTTTACGCTTTCTTCACCATGACCCCGAAGGGCAAACACCCCGTATCTGTTTGTATGGGTACTGCTTGCTACGTTCGTGGCGGCGAAAAAATCCTCGATGCCTTCAAAAGCGAACTCGGCATCGAAGTTGGTGAAACCGACGCTAACGGCGAATTCTCCCTTACCTCTTTGCGTTGCGTAGGTGCCTGCGGTTTGGCTCCTGTTGCAATGGTTGACGGTAAAGTTTACGGCCGTCTTGTTCCCGCTATGGTGAAAGACATCGTAAACGAATACAGAGGAAACTAATTGTATTTCCCCATATATGAAAAGGGCAGCGAAAGCTGCCCTTTTTTATTATTAGAATACATTATATTACAATGTTATAGTGTAGCTGCGTCTTCGTAAAAACGGTTTGACCTCAAATTGGTCGAAAAGCGATTGAACCTTGTTGTTCTCTTCCAATTGCGGGTTCATACGTACTGTCGTTATTCCATGCTTATGACAACTCTCAATGATATGTTTCAAAAGGAGTAAACTGGCCCCTTTCCCTTGATATTCGGGTAAAGTTCCAATCATAAGCGCCTCCAAAGTGTTACAATGATGTAAGTCATGCAAAATGTGCGCAAATCCAAAGGGGAGGATTTTTCCCTTCGCTTTTTTGAATGCCTTGGATAAATCAGGGATGCAGATGATGAATCCGACCACTTCGTCATGTTCGTTTAATACCATACAGGTGTAGTCCTTATCCACAAAAGGCAGATATTCATCCAAATAACAGTCAATCTGCCTATCTGTCAATTTTGTAAATTCATAAAGTGGCAAAAATGAATCATTTAAAACTTCGAAAAGCTCTCTACCTTTGCTTTTGAGCTCTCTGTTGCTTTTCGGTTCGAACAATTTTACACCGAAACGTTTCGTAACCAAATCCGCATATTCAAAAATAGAAGGAGTCTCTTTCGGAACCATAAGCAGTCGCTGCGTCCAATCCACGTCTTTATGGAACCCCAACTGTTCCAACATTGTGCAGTAATAGGGATAGTTGTAAATACACGTGATAGGTGCCAAATGCTCAAATCCTTCAACCAACATTCCCTCTTTGTCCATGTCCGTAAAACCCAACGGACCTTTTAAATTTTTCATCCCCTTTTCTTTTGCCCAGTTAGCAACTCCATCTATTAGAAGACGGAGTACGTCAATATCTTCAATGAAATCTATCCATCCAAAACGGGCCGTTTTTTCATCCCAATCTTTGTTGGCGCGGTGATTGATGATGCCCGCAATTCTTCCTAAAACTTCATTCTTTTCATTGATAGCAAGATAATAGACTGCTTCGCAAAATTCAAAAGCTGGATTTTTGGGAGATAAAACATTCCTTTCGTCAAAACGAAGTGGCGCCACCCAATTGGGACAGTCCTTGTAAAGCTTTTCCGGGAAAGTGATAAATTGGCGTAGTTGCCTTTTGTTTCGTACTTCTACTAAATTCATACTAGTTTTTTTTGAGGGCGGCAAAAATACAAAAAAAAATGTACTTTTGCCGCCCGAAAATCGTATTAGATTTTTTAATTAAAAGAATATAAGATATTTATATAACTTAATAAATGTTAATATGAAAGATTACTTTTACGATTCAGTAGCATCGGAAGATAGAATCCGATTGAACTACATCCCAACATTACCAGAATTTATGGAATGGATAGAAAAAGAATATGCCGAATTACCTGCACTGTCAGATATGGACAAGACATACTCTTATAAAGAGATGTGCTATCGGGTGTCTTGTAGAAGAAACTTCATCAATGGATTAGGTTTGAAACCAGGTTCCCACATCGCTGTTATGGACAAAAACAGCATTCACGCAATGGAAATGTTTTTAGCCATCACGACGTCAGGCCATGTGGCTATGATGTTCCCCAATGCTTTGCCGGAACAGGCAGTGACAGGTAGCGTGGCGCGGTTTGATATTGATGCGGTTTTCTTTGGAGAAGATTTCAAAACACAATGTGCCAACGTGAGCTGTCCTACTTTTCCAGTGGCTTCAATGGGTGAAGAGCCGGCACCAACAGTTCACGTAAATATAGAAACGCCTTGCTCCATTTTCTTCACAGGTGGTACCACCGGGAAGCCCAAAGGCGTTGTCCTTTCGCATGGTGCCATAATGAGAGGTTCTTTCAATGGCTGCTTTATGCCAGGAAAAGTCATTGGTTGCCAACGCTATATAGCATTCCTGCCCCTTAGCCATGTTTTTGGTATGATTAGAGGATTCCTTTCCACACTTTACACTGGTTCTTTAGAATACAGTTGTGAAGATATGAAATTGATGATTCAGAAAATTCCGCAAATCAGGCCGACCTGTCTGGTTTTGGTGCCCGGTATCACGGAAATTTTGTTGGGCCTGGTCAAAATGTACGGAGAGAAATTCCTCGGTGGCGAGCTCAAAACCATTATCGCGGGTGCTGCCAATGTTCCGCCGCGCCAGATTGCAGAATATGCCAAACTCGGTGTTCATCTGTTGGGCGGCTATGGAATGACGGAAACCGCCAATCTGACGACGGGCAACCTGGATGTGGACACGCATCCCGATTCTGTAGGGAAAGCGTATCGCGGACAGGAATTAAAAGTGGTTGATGGCGAATTGTGGATAAAAGGCGACAATCTGATGACTGGCTATTACAAAGATGAGGCCGCAACGAAGGCGACCATAACAGAGGATGGCTGGTTGCGCACGGGTGACCTTGCTCGTATTGATGAGGAGGGATTCGTATATATCGTCGGACGAATCAAAAACCTGATTATTCTGGCTAACGGTGAAAATGTCTCTCCGGAAAGCATAGAAGAACCATTTTATAAGGATCCGCGCGTACAGGACTGTTTGGTGAGCGAAAGCACCATTAATGATGTGCCATGCATTGCCATCGATATTCTGCCACAAGCACAATATATAGCGTCACACGACTGGGAAACTGTCCAATCTGAAATGCGGAAACTCGTGGAAGACATCAACAACACACTCCCTTCCACCCAAAGAATATCCCAAATATCTATTCGCAAGGAAGATTTCAAACGTACAGGAAGTATGAAAGTATCCCGAAACCAAAAATAACACTGTTATGACACAAAATGAGATTATTGAAGAACTGAAAACAATCATTCGCAACATAAACCCCAAAACCGATCTGTCCAATGTCGGCCCGGAAACGAAACTGGTGACGGATTTGGGTATTAATTCGTTGTCAATGCTTTTGCTGGCACTCGCCATTGAAGAAAAGATGCAGGTTCGATTCGACAACAAGGAACCATTTGTGACCGTAGGCGATGTCTGCCAATTTATTCAAAAAGTTAAATGTTAGTTTGATAAACAGTATATGGCTAAATTATTTGTAGTTATCTACAAGTTTTTTAGGCGGAATCCGATAATAATGTGGTGTGCCTTAGGGGTGACCACATTATTATTTGCATTTTTTGCCTGTAAACTTCAATTTGAAGAAGATATTACCAAATTGCTACCGGAAACGAAGCAGACAAAGGAGTCCGGATTGGCGTTTGAACAAATCAGTATCAAGGACAAGGTTTTTATTCAAATCACGTCTAAAGACGGGAAGACGGAACCGGAAAAGTTGGCGGAAATCGCGGACGAGTTCGTAGAGGTACTATTGAATAGAGATAGTTGTTGTCATTTGATTTCAAATGTCCTCTATCGCGTGGAAGATGAATGGTTGGTGAATGGTGTGGATTATCTACTCGGTCATTTTCCTAATATGTTGGATTCGTCAGTTTATGCGCAGTTCGACTCACTTTTGCTGCCCGCAGCGATTGATAGCCAGATGGCGGAAAACTACGCGGTGATGGCGGAAGATGTCACGGGAGAAGCAACCACGATGATATGCAACGACCCGGCGGGTCTGCGGTTTGCGATGTTGCGGAAAATACGGGGCGCGAAGGACGGATTGGGCGGATATAACATTCTCTTCAACCATCTTTTTTCTAAAGACAGTACTGTGGTGTTGGTTTTTCTGGCTCCAAATTTCAATTATCTGGATTCCAAATCCTGCAATCAACTCATCGATCTCATTGGCCAGTCTCAGGAATCCTTTAAAAAATCTCATCCGGAAGTTGATATTCTTTACCATGGCAATTCCGTTATCAGTTCGGGCAATTCGACTTGTATAAAAAGAGATTTGCTGCTAACTGTAGGATTCTCTCTTCTGATTATTCTGATTGCATTATTTGCTTGTTACAGAAAAGGTTCCACTATTTTGATGATTGTTTTACCTATAATATATGGTACGGTATTCTCTATGACCATGATGTATTGGTTACAAGAAAAAATGTCATTGATGTCTATCGGGCTGGGTGCTTTGGTTTTGGGAATCGCTATGAGTTATATCCTTCACTTAGTCACCCACCAACAATACGTCAAATCGCCGATAACCGTTTTACGAGAACAATCCACGCCTGTGTGCTTGAGCTGCCTGACGACGATAGGTGCATTTGCCAGTTTGTTGTTTACGGATAGTGCCCTATTAAAAGATTTCGCCTTATTTGCTTCATTTGCTTTAATTGGTTCCACACTCTGCGCCCTAATATTTGTCCCACAGTTTTTCACCTCGTCGAAATATACTGATAACCATACTATTGCACTTGTGGAAAAAATAAGCCATTTCCCTTTAGATAGAAAATATGGTTTGCTTGCCATACTAACCATCTATAGCGTGGTTTGTATCTTTTTATCCTTCAAGGTGAAATTTGATAATGACTTGAATAACATCGGTTTTGTGTCGGATTCTGTGAAAGAATCTCAGAATTTATTTAATCAAAAAATCAACAACGGCTATCCCGTCACGTATTACGCGGCTTCATCCAAAAATCTTGATTCGGCATTGGCTTATAATCGTAGAATGATTCAGGTGATGGATTCTCTTCAACAGAAAGGATTAGTAAAGCAATATTCGGGCGTGGCGGATGTTTTTTTGCCGTTAAATATGCAACAGGTGAATATTGATGCTTGGAAATCGTATTGGACATCGGAACGTATTTCCAATACTCGAAAATCGATATCCGCTGCCGCAGTCAAATACAATCTTAAACCAGAACTTTTCACTCCTTTCTATGCCATTGTGGATATGGATTTTCAACCGGAATTGATTTTGGAAACCCCTTGGATTCCTAAAGAATTGTCGGCCAACTTTATAGCAAAAGTGAGAGATG
>JAZUEE010000233.1:0-5405 GCA_045639985.1 Bacteroidales bacterium | reverse complement strand
ATAGTATGCGTCAGCGCCAATTTGCGCCGGATTAAATACGATACAACTTCCAGTATAACCAGCATTTGGAAAATCACTATTTGAAAAAAGATACGTCTCTCCGCCATCACCATCGTAATAGGTCCATGTGCCGGTAGGATCAACGGTAAAAGCCGAATAACTTTCAAAGTCATCTGTGATTTGTGCTTGCGCGCACACAGTCATCGCAACTAAAGCGACAATTAATGAGAAAAGTTTTTTCATAAATGTGTGAATTTGGTTAATAAAAATATTTTATATGCGTTTTTTCAAGTTCAATCTGTCAAAAAGTCATATTTTCCACCACAGATTTTTTTGACAAAAAAGCAGGCAAAAGTAACATTTTTTCGCATTTAAACAGACAACTAACCTTAATTTTTTTGCGTTAATATTGTTCCCTTCAAGAATTGTTTCATTATCATTTTTTTACATATAAAAGTTTTCTATCGGGAGTATTTGGATTTTGCAGATATTTGCAGCCTCGAAAAAAAACAGTAGGGAAAAACATGATTAACGTCAACACAAAGATTCACGACAAGTTTTCCATTGAGTTCAAAGTCGGTTTCGCGGGCAGCGAGAACGACAAACTAAATGATTTCTCTGTCAACACATGGATTTTTGTACCTTACAGTTTGGACATTAATCGCAGCACATATAGCAAAGAGCAATTTTATAGAGACGTCAAATCAAACATACGCCCTATCACTCCGAAATTCAGTTTGGCAGAAATGGCCATACCGGATTCCAAGCCAGTTCATTTCTTGCAAGCCGCCTGTCAACGTTTTCATTTTCAACCCTCAGAGGAGAACAAAACCGAATGTTTATTCCAATTCCGCATATTTGCGGCCATTTTCAAAAGTGCCCTACGTGAAGCATGCACGGCGATTCTATCCTCAACCCTTCAAACTGAACTACACACACATTGCCGACAACTAATCCAAAACCTCGAAAAAATATTCGAACAATTCCGGCATTGCAACATTCCTACGGAGAAAGAGATCCACCATGTGTTCACTTATTCCGACGAATACATCAGCCATCTGGCAGACGTTCAACTATCCAAAATCATTTATTTCCTTAGTGACTTTCCAGACGATGAGCATCGTGCGGCAAGCACCATCCTTACAAATTTTCTTCTTCAAGAAAGGGCCTACAAGACCGAACAGGGATACAGCCACATTAGCGAGCCGAATGCCGCGGGCAATGACCAATTGGTATATCGTCATGGCCTTCTGAAAAAAAACATCGAAAGCGCTCTATATCTCCGAGTAGATACGGCTCCCGACAGCAATGCGGCTCAAGAGATATCTTTCAGTGCCCCCGCCGGCATCGCCATGGTCATATCCACCCTTATTGCCTTACCCTTTCAAAAATATTTGGGAAACTACCCCATTTTGATTTTCATCATTCTCGTATTCGCCTACATTTTCAAAGACCGGCTAAAAGACTTTGTCCGGTATCGATTTGCCCATAAGTTAAAATCCAAATACTACGACAACAAAACCATTATCCACTTCAAAGACACCCGTATCGGATGGATTAAAGAAGGTATGGATTTTATAGATGATTCGAAAACACCCAAAGACGTAATGGCCATTCGCCATCGCGACCACATTGAATCGGGCATCATGGGAGAACGTACTATTTTATATCGGAAGCAGGTTCATATTGAGAACGACAAACTTCGCGACCATTACCAATACGACTTTTCTGGAATCAACGACATTCTCCGTTTGCACATCCAACAATTCACCCAGAAAATGGACAATCCGACGATTCAAATCAACACCGTGAACGCCGCAGGTGATCTGCAGCAATTTGAAGCTCAGCGGCTTTACTATTTTTATATCGTACAACAATACGTACATAACGAACAATCCGAATACAGAGGGTTCAAAATCACGGCCACTCGAAACGGAATTACGGAATGCAACACATATAATTCTCAAACTAATAAATAGCATCATTATGAATCTTGAAGGAAGAAGAGAGAGTACCAACGTCGATGACAGACGTGGTAAAAAGGCCGGCATCAGCTTAGGTATCGGCGGCACCATTTTGGTGGGTATTATCTGCCTACTGCTTGGCAAAAACCCACAATCCGTTTTGCAAAACATCAACAGCTCTGCCGGCAACGGAACAGAAAGCTCGTACACGCCGTCGGCTGAAGAAGAAGAGCTGGCCACTTTTGCCAAAAAAGTCCTTGCAGGCACGGAAGATGTCTGGACAGCCGAATTCAAAAAAACAGGTAAAACATACGTTCCCCCGAAGTTGGTGCTTTTCACCAGCAGCGTACAATCCGGTTGTGGCGGCGCCACATCCTCCACAGGACCGTTCTACTGTTCCGCCGACCAGACCGTTTATCTTGATTTATCCTTTTTCAGCAGCATGAAAAAGCAGTTTGGAACAGCGGGTGACTTCGCTTACGCCTACGTCATCGCCCACGAAGTGGGACATCATGTCCAATACCTGTTGGGCACTCTGACAGACGCGCACAACCAAATGAGCCGTTTAAGCGAAACCGAAAGCAACAAAATCAGTGTCCGCTTGGAATTGCAGGCCGATTTCTATGCTGGTGTCTGGGCTCACGTTGACAATGAAATGTTTGGCTCTTTGGAAGAAGGCGACATCGACGAAGGTCTTGCCATTGCCTCCCGTATCGGCGATGACTATCTGCAAAAACGCGCACAGGGTTATGCCGTTCCCGAGTCATTCAACCACGGCACCTCGGCGCAACGTTCCAAATGGCTGAAAAAAGGCATTTCCACTGGCGATATTCGCCAAGGCGACACCTTCACACCCTCCTACGCATCCTTATAATGAACGAATGAATAATTTGATGAAGAGAATTCTGCTTATTACTGTTTTCATTGGGATCGTGAGCGCGATTTCCGCGCAATCCCTGCTATGGAAAGTCACGGGCAAAGACATCCAAATTCCCTCCTATCTGTATGGGACCTTCCACATCCAAGATGCCCGCGTGTTCTCCTTCGACAGCACCGTCTGGAAGGCCTTCAACTCCTGCGAAGCAGTGGCTGGCGAGCTGCTTTTCAACGACATCAACGTTGCCTCCGTGCGCCAACACATGATGATGTCCAAAGGCCAGACCATCTCCAACATGCTGTCCAAAGAGGATTTCGCCATCCTCGACAGTATCTGCAAAGCAAAGTTGGGTGCCAGCGCCATCTTCTTAAACACGATGAAGCCCTTTTTCCTAATCTCGACCATCCAACAAATGGATTTCAACAAGGACCAGGAGGAAGCGCTCGACCTGTTTTTTCAAAAGCAGGCCCGCCAACAGGGGAAAATGTGCTACGGCTTAGAAAAATATATCGACCAAATCAACGCTTTAGACGCCATCACTTTGAAAGAGCAGGTGGAAATGATGGTTGAATTTCTGCACGACACCACAGTCAAAATCGCCGATGAGAACAACAAACTGATTGCGACCTACCTCGCTTTTGAAATTGACAGTTTGGTAGAAATGACACAAGACCCCTCACTTCCACCCCGCTTCAGCAAAATCTTAGTTGACCAACGCAACGTCACGATGGTCAAAGGTTTCCGAAAAATCGCCAAAACGAAACGGCTTTTCTGTGCCGTAGGTGCCGCACACTTAGGTGGCAAAAAAGGCATTATCGCCCTCTTGCGCAAAAAGGGCTACACCGTGGAGGCCGTACCTTTTCAATGGAACCAATAAAAACGACATTCACCCAGCAAATCGGAGAGTCCTACGAATAACTGTTCTGTCATCACGCCGTGTTCTACATTGCGGAAATTGTAGATGGGATACGGCATCTGGCTTTATGAAAAAAAGAACATAAATCACATCAATGTCGCTCTTATATATCAATTTTTGTATTTTTGCAACCTTATTTAAAAAATATGAAAAAGACCAAACTATTTTTATTTTCCCTTTGCGCAATATTGCTTTTATCTTCTTGTAATTCAAGCAAGAAGCATCTTGAAACCCCTGAAGATGCCACCAAAGTTTTCGTTCAGGCCTTCTATACGGCAGACTTTGACGCACTGTATAAATGTACTGTTCAAAACAACCGTCCCATCATCCAGCAAATCCAAAAGCTGACCACTTCCCAAAAGGGCAAACAGGAGCAAATGCAAAAGAACGAAGTTGAAATCAAAGACGTCAAATGCATTTCCCAAGATGATTCCATAGCAGAATGTCAGTGTGTTTTTCTTTTTAACAAGAACGAAAAAGACATCACTTACAATTTGCGCAAAGAAGATGGAAACTGGCACGTTGACTTATCCATACAATATTAATATCAGCTAACATGAATTTTGTAGAAGAATTGAAATGGCGCGGGATGTTGCATGACATCATGCCCGGCACAGAAGAGTTATTGAACAAAGAAGTCTGCTCCGCATATCTTGGAATCGACCCAACCGCAGACTCCCTTCATATAGGACACTTGGTGGGCATCATGATGCTTTCCCATTTGCAACGTTGCGGCCATCGCCCTATCGCGTTGCTCGGCGGAGCCACCGGCATGATTGGAGACCCCTCCGGCAAATCTCAAGAACGCAATCTATTGGATGAAGAAACTTTGCGTCACAATCAGGAGTGCATAAAAAAACAACTCAGCAAATTCCTCAAATTTGATACCGACGAGCCCAACGGCGCCATCCTTGTCAACAATTACGATTGGATGAGCAAGTTCTCCTTTTTGGAATTCATCCGTGATATCGGAAAACACATCACCGTCAACTATATGATGGCCAAAGATTCCGTCAAAAAGCGTTTCAACGGCGAAGGCGACGGAATGTCCTTTACAGAATTTTCCTATCAACTGGTACAGGGCTATGACTTTTTCTATCTGAATCAGAATTACAACTGCAAATTGCAAATGGGCGGTTCGGACCAATGGGGCAACATCACCACAGGAACAGAACTCATCCGCCGAAAAGCCAACGGCGAGGCCTACGCACTCACCTGCCCATTAATCACGAAAGCCGATGGTGGGAAATTCGGCAAGACAGAAAAAGGCAATATCTGGTTGGATCCGGAAAGAACCTCTCCTTACGCTTTCTACCAATTCTGGCTCAACTGCTCTGATGAAGACAGCAAACGATACATCCGTATTTTCACTCATTTCACAAAAGAGGCCATCGAAGCCATGGAAAAAGAGCACGATGCGGCTCCTCATCTCCGTGTTTTGCAAAAGGCCTTAGCCAAAGACCTCACCACACGCGTAAAGTCGGATCGTAGCCAAGTCGTTCTGTGAGCCAAGGAGTTGAATTACTAAGTTGTCTTCCTAAGACCGCTTGGCCTCCGACTTATCGAAGCCATGGAAAAAGAGCACGATGCGGCTCCTCATCTCCGTGTTTTGCAAAAGGCCTTAGCCAAAGACCTCACCACACGCGTA
>JAZUEE010000232.1:0-6191 GCA_045639985.1 Bacteroidales bacterium | reverse complement strand
TTCATAATAGCAATTCTAATACGGGGCGCAAAGATACAAAAATCATTTATTTTTGCAGCGCTTTAAAAAAAGACTTTTCCATAGCGAAATCTTATTAATTATTCACTATAAAACATTGATAATCAATGAATAGTATTTTTGAAATTCTATTTTTACTTTGTTTTGCCTGTAGTTGGCCTGTTTCTATTTACAAATCCCTTCATACCCATGAAGTCAAAGGCAAAAGCCCAGCTTTCATGATGATTATCATGCTGGGTTACGTCTTCGGTGTTATCAATAAATTCTATATCCACAATGTGGATTACGTAACCTGGCTATATGTTTTCAATTTTTGCTTGGTCGGCTTCGATCTGTTTTTATATTACAGGTATATCAACAAAAAATAGGAATTATTTTCTGTTCAAACCAGCATTAATACAATAAACCAAGTTCCATTTTGGCGGCATCGGTCATCATGTCCATTTCCCAAGGTGGGTCAAAAGTGATTTCTACCGATACCTTGCCCACACCCGGAATAGCGGAGATTCGTGTTTGCACCTCCATCGGCAAACTTTCAGCTACGGGACAGTTAGGCGCTGTAAGCGTCATTAAAATATAAACGTCGTTGTTGGCATTAACTTCCAATTTATAGATAAAACCCAATTCCCAGATATTGACAGGGATTTCCGGATCATAAATATTATTCAGAATGTCAATAACTTGTTGTTTTAGCATAATTTGTAATGTTTAAATAGAAATATTAGTACTATTTGCTTATAACAATGTTCAATCGCTCGGCAATTTGCTTCCTACACTGAATAATCGGTGTCAAATAGGCAATCAAATTGATAGATTCATCTTCATTATATTGTCCTGACTTTATCTCGTTTTGAATGAAGGCAATCTGTTCTTCCACAATACGCAATTTCAAAGAGAGCAATGTGTTTTGTACTTCCTGTTGTAGATTGTGGATGTTGTTGTCCGCATAACGGGTCAGCATATCATATCGTTTCTCCCAATTGGGACTATAACGATAGCTGTCACCCTCGATATTGTCTATGGCGAATTGATATTCGTCTTTGTCTTCGCTGAAAATGAAGGCACGCTGGATGGCATTTTGGTCACGCAGCAGTTCAGCCACTTCCGTATAATGATTGTACACTTTTCGAAGCACTTCGTTTTGAAGCACAATACCATCGTTATACAATTCATTGACAACATACTGATCCACACGCTGTTTGGTTATAGTGCCGTCTTCCGAATTGACTTCAACAGTTATCTCATATAAGCCATATTTAAGAAGAAGCATAAGAAGATTCTTTTCGGCTTCGTATAGCAGATTGACTTGTGGGCGCATCTGCTGTTCGGCTTTTCGCAATTCCTGTATTTGAACATCCTGCTGCATAGCGGGCATGTTCATCATTTCGCCCTGTCCGGACTTTTTGCGTTCTGTGTTATTTTTCCAAACAATCGAGCGAATTTTGTTACCCAAAGCCGTTTCCGGAAGTTCAAAAATACGTGCGCACTCTTTGATATAGAAGGATTGCACGATGGAATCCTGCACTTTGGCAATGCTTTCCAGTATATTATTCACCACGTTGGCCCGTTTGATGGGGTCTTTGCCTGCCTCTTCTGACAATATTTTTGCCTTGAAAAGAATGACATCCGTGGTGTTATGGGTCAGATAATCCAACAATTCGCTATCACGATGTTTTTTAGCGAAAGAATCAGGGTCTTCGCCATCGGGCAGGAGGCAGACGCGCACATTCATGCCCTTTTCAAGCAGCATGTCAATACCGCGCAAAGAGGCCTTGATGCCGGCAGCGTCGCCATCGTAAAGTACGGTGATGTTTTTGGTCAGTGAGTAAATCATCTTCACTTGGCCATCGGTCAATGACGTACCTGAAGAGGCGATGACGTTTTCCACACCCGATTCAAACATAGAGATAACGTCGGTATAACCCTCCACCAAATAGATATTGTCTTGTTGGCGGATAGCTTTCTTTGCCAAGTAGATATCGTAAAGAGTATCGCTTTTGTGGTAGATTTCGTTTTCGGGGGAGTTGAAATATTTGGCGATTTTTTCGTCCTTTTTCAAAATACGGCCACCAAAACCGATTACCTTACCTACGGTATTGTGAATGGGGAAGATGACGCGCCCGCGGTAAAAGTCGAATAGTTTTCCGCTTTCGCTCTTCTTGGTAAGTCCTAATTTTAACAAGAACTCTTCCTTATAACCTTGTTTCAATGCCTCTTTGGTAAAAGAGTCCCAACCGCCCGGACAATATCCGAGATGGAATTTATCCATAGTGGCCTCCTTGAAGCCGCGTTCTTTGAAATAGGTCATCCCCATCATTTGGCCCTCTTCGCTGTTGCGAAGTTGGTCCATAAAGTATTTTTCAGCAAATTCGTTGACCAAATACAGACTTTCCTTTTCGCTACGCACGGCCTTCTCTTCCTCTGTTTCCTCGCGATCGTATTCTAACGTGATACTGTATTTTTTGGCCAAATACTCCAATGCTTCCGGGTAGGTCATCTTGGCATGTTCCATCAGAAAATGGATGGCATTGCCTTTGGCATCGCATACGAAGCATTTGTAAATGCCCAAGCGCGGCGTGACGTGCATAGACGGATTTTTGTCGTTGTGAAAAGGACACACCCCGACAAAACCTTGTCCTTGTCTTTTCAACGTGACAAAGTCGCCCACCACCTCTTCGATTTTGGTGGCGAACATTATTTCGTCTATGGTCTTTTTAGAAATCATTATTCCTTATCGTCGTTTCCTCCGCCTTTGCCGGAATAAACTTTGAATTTTTTAAACAGCTTTTTGTCATGCATGATTTCTACGGCCTGTTGGAAAGTATCATCACTTTCAAGGAAAATGCGATATGCTTCACCAAATCCATACAAGCCGCGTGCAATTTCATAACGAAGATACTCTTTGATGTATTCACCCGCATGGGCTTCGTTGCGAAGACGTGTGGCTTCGTTGTAACTCTTTGTCACATAATTCATAAACATGGTGTCCAACGTGTGCGTATCAATGTTTTTAGTTGAGGTGAAAAGTGAATCTAATTTGTTTTTGTTTGCTTTGATGAAAGCATTCGCATAATTGGAGAAATTGAATGAAGCACTGTCACTTACACCTTCTTTTTTGGCAAAAGTCATAAATTCCTTATAGAAATCATCTGTAATCTTGTAGTTCTTTTGGAAATCTTCAAACGTAGCATACTCTTTTTTGAGTGTTTCGCGATTGTTTTCCAAGTAATCCATCACAAAGTTTCCAAAAACACCTTTTCTGACAATCTCGTTATATAGAGTAGAATATTTGGTTGTGTCTAATGGAATGAAAATATCGGGCATGATGCCGCCACCGCCATAGACCACTTTACCATGCGGCGTTTTGAATTTGAGTGAATCCGGGAATTGGATTTTATCAGCAGTGTATAATTCTCCATTATTGGCACGGGTTTGAATATCTTTGAAATAAGCATCCAAGCCATCATTATAGGGTTTTTGAATACAACGACCTGTCGGAGTGTAGTAATGGGAAATCGTCAATCTTACTTCGGATTGGTCAATGAGGCGCAGCGGTTTTTGAACCAGACCTTTGCCAAAGGTACGGCGACCAACTATCAAGCCACGGTCCCAATCTTGGATACAGCCGGAAGTGATTTCAGAAGCAGATGCGGAGTTTTCATCCACCAATACAATCAGTTTGCCTTCTTCAAAAAGTCCGTCTGTTCCAGAGTAGTATTTTTCACCTGTTTTGCGGAAGTTGTCTGTATAGACAATCATCTTTTTACCGGCAATGAATTGGTCGCAGATTTCGAATGCCACATTGAGATAGCCACCTCCGTTGCCACGAAGATCAAGGATGAGGTCCTGCATTCCTTGGGATTTGAGTTTTTTCAACGCATCGGTAAGTTCTTTGGTGGAAGTAGCCGCAAAGCGTTCCAATTTCACATAACCGGTAGTTTCATCAACCATGAAGGAAACATTGATACTGTACATCGGAATGGCCCCGCGGGTGATGACAAATTCCAACAATTCGGGATTACGACCACGTTTCACAGACACTTTCACCTTGGAACCTTTGGTCCCACGTAAATGTTTGCGTACCCAGTCGTTGTTGATTTTATCGCCGCAAGCCAACGTGTCATCTACTTTCACAATTTTGTCGCCTGCCAACAATCCGACTTTTTCGGACGGCCCGTTGATGATGACCTCCATCACATTGATTGTATCCTTTATCAATTGGAAAGTAACACCAATACCATCAAAGGAGCCCTGCAACGGTTCTGTCATGGCTTGCACGTCTTTTTTGGGAATATAAGCCGTATGCGGGTCCAATTCCTTGAGCATAGCGGAGATAGATTTATCAATCATGGGATCAAAATCTATGGAATCCACATACATCGCATTGATGGAATTGATAAGTTGATCCATCTTTGTTTTGCAGGTTTGATAATTTTTGTTTTGTGCTACCAATGTAGTAGTAAATACTACACTCAAAATCAGTAAGATAAAGAATTGCTTTTTCATTTTATCACAGTTTTTTCAAAGGGCGGCAAAGATACAAAATTACCACTGTTTTGCAACGGGGAACTTTTCTCGTATCGTTGCTAATTCGTCAAAGTCCAAGGTGGCAGTAATTACCTGCTCTTGGTTGGGTTCCGCACTACAGAGAATAAGGCCGTGTGGGTCTATTACCGCGGTGCCGCCGTTGTGGAGACGTTGTTTGCCGTCGTAACCTACTCTGTTGGTTACCAGCACGTAAGACTGGTTTTCGATGGCGCGCGCCACCGCCAACTTCATCAGCACCTCTTCGCGCGGTGCCGGAAAATTGGTCACATAAACTAAACAATCGTAATCAAAACGACCGTTCACACAATGATTGCGGCCCCACTCTGGAAAACGCACGTCAAAACAAATTTGGGGAAGAAATTTTCCTCCTAATGTTTCAATTATGGTTCGTTCTGTACCTGCGGTAAACTGGTCTTCACCAAAAAAGAGATGACGTTTGTCGTAATATCCCAAAATCCGATTACGCGACATCCACACCAAACGATTATATAGGCAACCTTTTTCCACTACCGGCATAGAAGCCACTACGTCGCATTGAAACTGCTGCGCGGTACGATATAGGAATTCCACGCCCCGACCGTTCATCGGGTCCGCCTCTGCCCACATATCTTCTGAAAAACCAGAAGTGTACATTTCTGGAAAAACCAACAAATGTACCGGTTCCTGAATGTCCCGTTGCAATAACTTCTCGTAATGCTTGAAGTTATCAATGACCGTGCCCGGCTGAATATCCGTTTGGACCAATCCTACGTTTATCATACTTTGGAATTTTGAAAAAAGACATAAAAAAAACCCCGAAAAGATTTCGGGGTCGGTGTGGTGCTGACGGGAATTGAACCAGTGACACACGGATTTTCAGTCCGTTGCTCTACCAACTGAGCTACAGCACCATCTCAGTTTTGAGGCTGCAAAAATACACTTTTTCTGAAATAATCCAACATATCCCATCATTTTTTTGATAAAAACTGTGTATTTTGCTGATTATTAAATAGAAAAATTGACGTTAGGATAGTATATAGCCGTCGTATTTCTATGCTTTAGGAGGATTATTGTTGGGGTTTTTGGCACTATTTCTCATTTATTCGTGAAACAATCCGCAAAAGGAATGATTTAATGAACTAATTTCAATTTTTCATTTTACTTGGTTATTTCATCGTGGTTGCGCACTGACAAAACGAAACTTTTTATCGAATATAATTCATAACTTCCTTTTTGTCAGAAGAAAAAGGAAGAACATCAATACATATATAGAAATTATGGGGGTCACTACATTGTTCATAAGAGGCTTTTAGAAATTCAACTTTCCCTTTGCTGAAACTGAAAACCTCAGCCATTGCCTTAATCTGCTGGCTGGTGAAATATACTGGGCCCGACAAGAACATTTTGGCCAAGTCCATTCGGTCATCGTCAAAAGATTCCTTCTTCAACCGGATAAGCATCCTATCGAAATCTTCGGAAGAACAGGTTTCCCAACGCTCATTTATCGGAATCACGGATGTAAGGCAAGTCATCGATAAAATGCGCTGCTGCATATCGTAGGCCACGGCAATTTCTTCTTTCTGATGCTGAGGAAAGAATGACATCATTACGATTTTGTCTGTAGGGCGTTTAAGCACAACGAAGTC
>JAZUEE010000231.1:0-4849 GCA_045639985.1 Bacteroidales bacterium | reverse complement strand
TCGAAAGCCTTGGCGTGCATAAAGGACTGGCCTTTATCGTCGTCGGAACCACGGCCCCATATTTTGCCGTCTTTGATAACAGGCTCGAAAGGTTCGGTGTTCCAAAGTTCGACAGGATCAACGGGCATCACATCGTAGTGACCATATACGAGGACGGTTTTGGCCTTCGGGTCAATGATTTTTTCGCCATAAACAATGGGATTGCCTTCTGCGGGCATCACTTCGCACTTGTCGGCCCCGGCGGCAAGGATGAGTTCGCGCCAACGGTTCGCGCACTTGATCATATCCTCTTTATGTTCGCTTTGGGAACTGATAGACGGAATGCGCAATAAGGTGAACAATTCGTCTAAAAAACGCTTTTGATTTTCTTCAATGTACTGTTTTGGATTCATATTGTAAAATTTGATTTGAATTAAGATTGCAGAAAAAAACGGGCAAAGGTAATATTTTTATGGTAATGTCATATTTGCTTATTTTCACATTTAACTAAATGCAGAATACATCCATGCTCCTAACGGAAGCGGGCGGAAGTGCTTTTTGCACGTCCGCCCGCTTCTTGTTCATAAAGCTTGATTTTCAGTGATGTTTGTTCGATAATGTGCCTAATTTTATAAACGTATAGGATATTTCAGCAAGTGTTCGTCAATCATTTCTATGGGAATAATGCGTTTGATGGCTTCCGCCAGAATGTTCAACATCCGCTCACGTACGAAATCCTTGCGGACAAACAATGAAACTGTTCGGAAGGGTACGGGATTCACCACGGGGCGGATGTGCGCACGCATACTTTCACGTAGCAGGTTGACGTGCAGTTCGGGAATACAGGTGTAGCCGCCGTTCTCATCCACAATCATCATCAATGTGCAGATACCGCCGGCTTCGTAAATAGGAGAGTAGGGCAGATTCAGGTCGCAAAGTTCGGCTACCTGTTTTTGCAAACTGACCTCCTCTTTGAGACCCCAGAGATGCTCGCGAGGCATGGTTTGTAAATCCAACTCCTTTTCATTATACAAGGAGGACATGGGAGAGACGTACGCAACGAACTTTTCTTGGTAGAGGGGAATCTCCAAAAGATCGTCGTCCTCTTTGGGATAGGACATAATAGCGACATCTATTTCAGCACGTTTCAACTTGTAAAGTATGTGACCACGTGTCATTTCATGTGCTCGGATCTGTATGTTTGGATAGGTGACGCGGATGTACTTGAACAACTTCGGCGTAATGTACGGCGCAATGGTCGGCGAAATGCTCATGTTGATTTCGCCCATGTCACGCTTCTTCTCGCATTTTACCATTTCATCCAGTTGGTTGACATTGTACAATGCCACTTTGGCTTGACTGATAATCTGTTCGCCCATCCCGGTAGCGCGCACCGAACGGCTGTTGCGGTCAAAGATGACGACGTCAAGTTCGTTTTCCAATTTCTGCACTAAGGTGCTTAACGTGGACTGCGTGACGCCGCAGCACTCTGCCGCCTGCACAAATGACTTGCATTTGTCAATGGCTACGATATATTCTAATTGTTGTAATGTCATGATGATTATGATTTTGGATGAATAAAACGACGGCTTACCTGATATTAGTTAGCGTTTACAGCACTTGCTCGGACATTCGACTTCTGTTTTCCACAGTCCGTGCACATTGCAGTACTCATATACGGCGGTGGGTTTTGTGCCGCATACGCAGATGTCAGCTTCGGGCTTGTCCTTGAGCCAGACAATTCGACCTGAGCATTCGCTTTCCACATAAATAAATGCAATATGATGCTCTGGAAGCATGGGATGCTCTACACTGCCCACTTTCACATGGATGGTATGGTCGTCTTTCCAAGTCACAACCGGAAGATGCTTTTCATGATATTCTTCCTGCTTGTGCGGAATGAGTTCTTCCATTGGTTCTCCACAGCATACCACTCCGACACCGGAGTCAACTGTCTTTACGATTACATTGCCACATTTTTGGCATTTGAAAAATTTTACGTTCATCTTTGTTTGATTTTAATTGTTAATAAATAATGTATTGATAGAAAAGGGGGTTGTTTTAATTCGATTATGTACTATGCAGTCAAATTTTCTATTAATATATATTGTTGAATACTTCTTTCCTTGTTTTTGTTTCACCATCTTTTTCGGGGGCAAAAATAAAATCTTTTCAATATGGATTTTGTCGTATTTATAAATGATGATATTGATAATATCAATTATTAGAATTTTTCACGTGCGATGTCCATGTAGTTTGGCTCGTCATAATTGACTTCTCTTTGAAGCGGATTCCGTTTAAATTTGAATACTTTCCAGAAATGGTAGGTGACGACCATGACGTTGGCTAACAGGGCAATAAAACTAACGGTGAAAAGGGCTTTCGGGTCGTGGGAGGCGGGCACGCTCCATTTGGAATCTTGGACGAAGTGTGGGACGCTCATGGTGAACATCATCCATAAGGCGAGCGTGTGCGCACGATGTTGCAGCCATGCGCCTCTGCGTATGAAGAATGCCGGAATGGTGCACGAAACCAAGAGTGCGGCGCCAGCATAGAATGCATGGTCGGAGACACAGTTATAGACGTAGGCGAAGTTCCAGATGTCGTAGGCGATAATCCACCACCACAGCATGTCGGGCCACAACATGTCGCGATTTACATCACGACTGATAAAAATGCCCATCCAACCGGAAATTGCTAAGATGTTGAGTATCCCTGCAATACCGTTCATGATGTTCCATGGCCCCGAAATCATGACCACACCGTCAATGATTTGTCCTGATGCATGCATGGCAAAAACTTGGAAATCGCGAATGCAGGCCTCTAATATATTAATGGACAAAATAAGGGGCGGAAATAGCAGCACGTACTTGTTTCGACTTAACTTGTTATTGTAACGAATCAGCATGAAGCCGATGCAGCCGAGCAATGCAGAATACACTTTTACCCAATGGAACCAAGTGCCGGTACTCGCTCCCGTACCCGGTGTGGCGGTCTTAGGAAGCCATAAGGTCAGTGTTAGAATAATGGGGAGGACTACAAACATGAAGACGCCGATGTCCTTGCAACGCCGCGTCAGTTCGTTCATAATAATGAGCGCGGCGGTGACCCCGCACCACATTAAAATGTTGTACCACGTTAATCCGTGAAAAAGAAAACCGTTGAACATAATGGTAAGATTTAAGGTTGAACATGTGTTTGATTTGCGCGGCAAAAATATAATGCTTTTAATATCTATGAAATTGAATTTCAAGATTGAAGTATTGAAATTTGCGATAATGCGGTAATGTGATAATGTGGTAATGAGATAATGTGGTAATGTGCTACGCAGTCAATGTTTTAATGAGTTAGTAAACTATTGTGTTTGAACCTTGAACTTTGAATCTTAAACAAATACTAACAATTCGGGCGCTTGATAAACCGTGTGACGAACCTGAAACTTGATAGAGAATGGAGGAATGATTATTTTTGTATGTTTGCGGCTCTAAAAAAATCGGATGAGAAAACACTTCGCTTTAGGGATATTTATCTGTTTATGCTGGCTCTCGGGTTTTGCCCAGACTGGCGGTGGAAGTGTGTATAATTTTCTCAATTTCAGTTACTCCAGTCGATTAACCGCATTGGGTAATAGTTTGATTTCCGTACACGATGTTGATCCGACCCTGATTATGGTTAATCCTTCTTCTATCGGACTGCGCCATAGCAATTCCCTATCATTGAATTTCACCAATTACTTTGGACGTACCAACTACGCTTCTGCATTGTATTCCTATACATTTCCGAAGGTGGGCAGCTTTGCGGCAGAAATCCGTTACGTGGGTTATGGCACGTTTCAAGGAATGGATGAGGCGGGCTTGGAAACTGGCTCTTTTTCGGCTAACGATATCGCCGTGACGTTGGGGTGGGGTAGGGAACTGTCGCCTAACTTTTCTATCGGTGCCAATCTGAAACTCATCTTCTGTGGCTACGAAATGTACAATTCCTTTGGATTGGCAGTAGATGTGGCCGGCAGTTATTATAACCCGGACAAACGTTTATCGCTGACTCTTCTTGCTAAAAACATCGGTTCAGAACTGAAAACATTTTCCCCTGGAAATTTTGAACGCACGCCTTTTGATTTGCAATTTGCCCTTTCCCAACGTTTGGAACACGTTCCGTTTCGCTACCATATCTCGTTACATCATCTGTATCGCTGGAATATGAATTACTACGGTGCTGATAATCCGTTTATGGAAACCGATGCTATGACAAATACGCTCGTGTATCCCACGAAAACGGCTCAGTTCTTTGATAATTTTTTCCGCCATATAAACTTTGCTTTGGAAATCGAGCCGGCAAAATTCCTTTCCTTCCAATTGGCCTATAACCATAATATTCATCAGGAAATGAAAGTTCTGGCACGCAGTTCACTTGCTGGTTTTTCGTACGGATTTATGCTCAATATCAAAGGTGTCCAATTTGGATTCGCTCGACAACACTTTGCGCCTGGCGCTGCGCCCAACTGCTTCAACTTATCCTTGAATTTCAATGAGCTATCCAAACAGCATCAGGAAAATAAGCAAAAGAAACTGTCAAGAGCCAACTAAGATCTTCAAGAAATTTACAACGAAAATCACAGTAATTCATTACAATATTTAACATTGTCGAATTAACAAATTATCGAATTATCATGATTCCTTTTTCTCCTCCACACATAGACGATAAAATCATTAACGAAGTAGTTGAAACGTTGCGTTCTGGCTGGATAACGACGGGACCGCGCACAAAGGCCTTTGAGAAGAAATTGGCCGAATATTGTGGCATTGACCAGGTTTTGTGTGTGAATTCAGCTTCTTCCGGTTTGGAGTTGATGCTCCATTGGTTGGGCGTT
>JAZUEE010000230.1:0-9219 GCA_045639985.1 Bacteroidales bacterium | reverse complement strand
TATTTGCGGCCTATAAAAAAAACAGCAAATGAAACAATATCAGGACCTTCTCCGTACGATTTTAGAACAAGGCTCTTTCAAATCCGATAGGACGGGAACAGGAACCTATAGCATTTTCGGTTATCAGATGCGCTTTGACCTTTCCCAAGGTTTCCCTTTGCTGACAACGAAAAAGCTGCACTTGCGCTCTATTATTTATGAGCTTTTGTGGTTCTTGAACGGCGATACCAACATCAAATATCTGAAAGATAATGGTGTTTCTATTTGGGACGAATGGGCTGATCCTAATGGTGATTTGGGTCCGATATATGGTCACCAATGGCGCTCATGGGGTACTCCCGATGGTCAGCAGGTGGACCAGATTTCACAACTTATCAACCAAATCAAAACCACGCCGGATTCCCGTCGGTTGATGGTTTGTGCGTGGAATGTGGGTGAAATCGACAAAATGGCGTTACCCCCTTGCCACGTACTGTTTCAGTTCTATGTGAACAATGGCGAAATATCGCTGCAACTTTATCAGCGCAGCGCGGATGTGTTCCTTGGCGTGCCGTTCAATATCGCCTCCTATACGCTTCTGCTAATGATGGTGGCCCAGGTTTGCCACCTCAAACCCAAAGAGTTCATCCATACCTTAGGCGACGCACACATCTATTCCAACCATGTGGAACAGGCCAAGTTACAACTCACACGCGACCCACGCCCACTGCCTGTAATGCACATTAATCCGAATGTGGATGATATTTTCAATTTCCATTATGAGGATTTCCAACTTGAAAATTACAATCCCCATCCGCATATTAAAGCCGATGTGGCCGTATAACGAACAGATATTCGTTAAATAATTGAAATTTATAAATTTAACATATTATGAAATCAATAGACCAATACAATTTTAAAGGACAAAAAGCCCTTATCCGCGTAGATTATAACGTTCCATTGGATGATAATTTCAATGTGACAGACATTACCCGTATTGTTCGTACGAAAGAAACTGTCAGCAAGATTTTGAATGACGGCGGTACGGTTATACTGATGTCTCACCTCGGTCGTCCCAAGGGCGAGGTAAACGACAAATTCTCTTTGCGTCACATAGTCAGCAAGGTTTCTGAAATTCTCGGACAGGACGTGGTTTTTGCAGGCGACGTGCTGAGCGATGAAGCTGCTAATACAATTGCCGGTTTGAAACCGGGTGCAATTGCCCTACTTGAAAATCTTCGTTTCCACGCTGAAGAGGAAAAAGGCGATGTTGATTTTGCAAAGACCATTGCCCGTTTGGGTGACGTATATGTGAATGACGCATTTGGTACGGCTCATCGCGAACATGCCTCTACCGCCACTATCGCACGCTGTTTCCCAGGCAAGGCATTCGCCGGCTACTTGCTTTATAATGAAGTAATGAGCTTGGAGAAAGTGCTCAATGGACAAGTCCGCCCATTTACCGCCATTATCGGTGGCTCCAAAGTTTCTACCAAAATCAACATCATTACCAATCTTTTGCCTAAAGTCGATAACCTCATCGTGGGTGGTGGTTTGAGCTACACCTTCCTTGCTGCTATGGGTTACACAATTGGCAATTCCCTTTTTGAACCCGATATGCTCCCGGTAGCTAAAGATATTCTCAAACAAGTGGAAGCTTCCGGTAAGAAGTTCTATTGCCGTTTGGACACTATTTGTGGCGACAAATTTGGCGATGATGCCAACGTGCTTGTTACCGAAGATAACAATATCCCCGACAATTGGGAAGGTCTTGATATTGGTCCGAAAACCCAACATAGTTTTGCCCAAGTGCTGAAAGAATCCAACACCATTTTGTGGAATGGTCCGGTTGGCGTTTTTGAATTGGAAAAATTCAGCAAAGGAACCAAAGCCGTGGCTATCAGTGTGGCTGCTTCCACTTTGGCCGGCGCTTACTCCGTTATTGGCGGCGGCGACTCTATCGCAGCTATCAACAAGTACGACCTCGCTGATTACGTTTCCTACATCAGTACCGGTGGTGGTGCAATGCTCGAATATCTTGAAGGCAAAGAACTTCCTGGTGTGAAGGCGTTGAACGAAATGTGCTAATTTTTCACTCATGGCCGACAGCCCAAAGCCGTCGGCCTTTAACATAATAATATTCTATGATAAATCCCAATTATTACTGCGTCATTATGGCGGGTGGTGTTGGTGCGCGCTTTTGGCCGATGAGCAACAGCCAAACCCCCAAACAATTTTTAGATATTTTAGGCGAAGGTCAAACCTTGATACAAAAAACCTTTGCCCGCTTTGCCAAAATCTGCCCTAAAGAGAATATCTATATTGTCACCAGCAAATCGTATAAAGATATTACGAAACAACAACTTCCGGATATTCAGGATGAACAGATTATCTTGGAACCCTATCGTCGCAATACGGCCCCCTGTATTGCCTACGCCAACTATAAAATCAAATCTGCAAATCCCAATGCCGTCATTGTCGTAGCTCCGTCCGACCACGTCATTTTGAAGGAAGATGTTTTTGTGTCCGTGATTGAACAGGGCTTGAAAGCGGTGTCTGAAAATGATTGGCTTCTTACGATAGGCATCCGACCGTCATTCCCCAATACAGGATATGGCTATATTCAATATGATGAAGATAAGTTTTACGAGAAAAACAACGCAATCTTCGCAGTGAAAACGTTCACGGAAAAGCCAGAATTGGAAATGGCCAAAAGCTTCGTTGAAAGTGGCGAGTTCCTTTGGAACGCAGGTATCTTTATGTGGTCTATGTCGGCTATTCAGAAATCTTTTGAATTGTATCTTCCGGAAATTGACGAACTCTTCAAGCAAGGCGAAGGATTATACAATACATCGCAAGAAGAGGAATTTATTGATAAAATCTATCAGGTTTGCAAAAGTATTTCCATTGACTACGGAGTAATGGAAAAAGCCCGCAATGTTAAAGTTTTTGCCGCGGAGTTTGGTTGGTCTGATTTGGGCACCTGGGGCTCATTGTATGAACTTCGCAAAAAAGATGCAAACAAAAATGTCGTAACGGGCAATTACGTGAAAACCTACGATTCCAACAAATGCATTATCAACGTACCCAAAAACAAAGTAGTTGTGGTGCAGGGCTTGGAAGACTATATCGTTGTGGAAAACAAAGATGTTCTTCTGATTTGTAAGAAATCCGATGAGCAGCAAATCCGTCAGTATGTAGCTGACGTACAAGTAGATTTCGGTGATAAGTACGTTTAATGGAAACCTATTTTCATATATAATAAGGACCTTTGTTTCAAAGGCCCTTTATTTTGTCCCAATATGAGAAACTGTAAGAAAAATTTTCCTGTCATACTTTTCGGATTGACCATTTTGTGTCTTGTTCTGCCTCTTTCCGCACAAATCAATAGAGACAGCTCCAAAGTTGAGCGTTTGGCGGAAGTGCAGATTGGCGGAGGTTACTTTAAAACAAAATTTAGTGCATCCGCTGTTCAAACGATTACGGCACGCCAATTGGAAAATACGCCTGCTCTGCAATTATCCGATGCGCTGAAATATATGTCTGGCGTGGTGGTTAAGGATTATGGTGGTGCTGGTGGTATGAAGACAGTTTCCATTCGCGGCTTGGGATCCCAGCATACGGGCGTGTCCTATGACGGTATTGCTCTTACCGATTGCCAAACCGGACAAATCGATCTCAGTAAAGTTTCCATGGACAACATTTCTTCGGTTTCCATTGTTACGGGTGAAAATGGAATTTTTTCTCCTGCCCGAACATTTTCCTATAGCAATGTCATTAAAATTGCAACGGCCAACAATGTACTTCCCAACCGGCCGATACATATTAAAGTGTCCATGACTGCTGGTTCCTTTGGCCTCTATGCGCCACAGATTTTCTTTGAACATTTTATAAAAAGCAAAAAAAGAGATGACCGTAGCTTTATCTGGAATCTGTCGGCGAACTACCTTTCCTCAAAAGGAGATTATCCGTTCAAAATGCACTATGGTTCTGCCACGGATAGCGTGTCTTTGGAACGCAGACGCAATACGGATATTTCTGCTTTGACTACAGAAGCCAACTTCATCTATCGACCAAGCAAGTATCAGAAACTCCATGTTAAATGGTATTATTATGATTCTGACCGGGGCCTGCCTTCTGCTACCGTTTATTATAATTTGAATGCAAATGAGCGTTTGAGCAATCGCAATACGTTTGCACAATTGAATTATCAGCATTTTTTCAATCCTAAATGGTCGTATATGCTTAGTGCGAAATTCAATTACGATTATACGCGATATGTGGATTCGGCTTATCTCAATGCGGAAGGCATTTTGGAAAATCGTTATGAGCAATATGAGGGTTATATATCTAATGTGGTGAGGTTCTGTCCTTTTTACAATAGCGTAAATGCGGCTGACCGCTGGCAACTGGCCGACAATCCGCTCCATTTGCAGTTTGCCCTGTCCAATGATTTATTCTATAACCAGCTGGAAGGAAGCTCCATGGATGTTGTCCATCCGAGACGTTTTACATCCATGACGGCCTTGTCAATGCTCTATTTTAATTCAATCGTCAAAGTAAGCGGCAATTTGCTGCTGACAACAGTAAATAATGCGGCGGAGAATGCGGAAGTGAATAATTATGTACATCTTTCTCCAGCCCTGAATGTCTCTATTTTAGCTAACCGACATTGGCAGATTCGTGCATTCTATAAGAACATTTTTAGAATGCCGACATTCAATGATTTATATTATCGCGAAGTCGGAAATCTTGATTTGGCGCCTGAAAAAACCCACCAATGGGATTTGGGCGTGGTGTTGGATGACCAGCGCTTCTCATCAGGGAAAATCGCCCTGTCCGCCTCTTTCGACGGATATTTCAATATTGTAAAAGATAAGATTGTGGCTTTCCCGTCGCGAAATCTTTTTTCCTGGACTATGCTTAATTACGGAAAAGTTTGGATTGGCGGTGCTGAGTTGAATGCCAATTTGCAATATCAGTTTGTGAAGAATTATTGGTTGCGATTGAGTGGAAATTGCACATATCAGAAAGCCGTTGACAGGACAGATCCTACGAGAAAGACTTTCAACAATCAGATTCCCTATACGCCAGAATGGTCTGGGTCGGCCAGCTTGAGTGTAGATATGCCGTGGCTGACAGTTTCGTATTCATTGATTGTTTGCGGTGAA
Source organism: Bacteroidales bacterium (assembly GCA_045639985.1). Taxonomy (GTDB): domain Bacteria; phylum Bacteroidota; class Bacteroidia; order Bacteroidales; family WCHB1-69; genus F23-D06. Next base: position 4,069 of record JAZUEE010000230.1, on the reverse strand, counting down.
CGCTATGCGTTAGGACAGAACATCCCGGCAAATTTAGTGGACGGTTATGTTGACCACAGCATTACTCTTGGACATACCTACCAAATTAAAGATGTGAAGTTGGGATTCAAATGCGAACTGCTGAATTTGGCCAACCGCAATTATGAAATAATCCGTTACTACCCGATGCAAGGTTTTGGCTGGCGGGTGAAATTGATTTTCGAATATTAGTAATTGGTGTTTTCGTGTTGCTGTATAGGACGAAGTCTTAATAATCGCCTAATATTTGTTACCGCACGGGCACGCTATTATTTTCATCTTTCTGTTGCTGTTTCAGCCATCGTTCGCGGGCGTATGCCTGCATATCGGGAGCCACATCGTTTTCATCTACAATTTCCGAACCTAAAAGCGTTTCAATAACGTCTTCTAAGGAAAGAATGCCTTCAAAGCAACCATATTCGTCAATAATGCAACAGATTTGTTCGTTTTTGGTTAACATGGCATCCCAGATTTCGCCAAGCGGTGTCTCCTCATTGAAAAGTTCGATGTCGCGGCGAATACTACCCAAAGTTTGGTCAAATTTGTCATCAGCGAGCAATTGGAGGGCATCCATTCGTAAGATATAGCCCGTGATATATTCATCATTATCCGCATATACGGGAATGCGGCTGTGGTGGCGAAAACGCTTGTCGCGATAAAACGTGTTCACCGTCATTGATTCAGGAGCAATGGCAGCCACCACGCGCGGAGTCATCGCTTCAAAAGCGGGAATATCATCCATCTTGATGAGATTTTGGATGACCGTATTTTCATCTTCATCGATAACTTCTTCTTCTTCAGCAACATTGGCCATCGCACTAACTTCTTCACGAGAAACTACGGCCTCATCTGTCTTGGGCGCGATAAGTTTGGAAAGCCACTCAAAAACGATCACCAAAGGAAAAAGAACAACGACCAGCACGCTGATGCACCGAGTTGCCAACCCCATCAGATGTTTCCACTGCGTGGCACCGATTGTCTTAGGTATAATTTCGGAAAAGACCAAAATCAGTAACGTCGTAATGGCACTAACCAAGCCAAACCATTCGCTGCCAAACAAGATGTTGGCCTGTTGGCCGACGCCCGCAGCACCTATTGTGTTGGCTATCGTATTCAAACACAATATAGCTGCAATCGGCCGACTGGATTCTTGTTTGTACTGCTTGAATTTTTTTGCTGGCTTGAATCCTTCTTCTTCACGCATGATGATATAAGAAAGCGGTGTGGACATCAATGTGGCTTCCAAAATGGAACACAGAAAGGAGATACACATCGCACCAGCCAGGAAAATTATCAGAAGAGTCATTTATAAATAAGATGTTCTATTTGTTTATGTTGATTAAATGAAAGGTTGCAAACATACACAATATTCGCACTACTATTTGTCCTTTTTCAAAAAGCTATCAGCCATTAATCGTTAATAATTAATTCTTTACCTTTTGATATAAGGAAAGCGCCAATTTCCAAAAAATATTTTTAGAATAACTGATCATCGGAATGTTATAGGGCAGTCCTCCAAAACCCTTATACAGGCGAGAGACATTCTCGTTCATGGAGCCGTTGAAATCCAAAATAAAGGGTTGATCGGCGTGCGATTTCATAAACTCATCCATAAGGAAGAACATGGATTTTGTTTCGGCATACTGTTCGTTGCGCCCAGAAAACCAAAACCAATATCGTTGGTAATCTCGCACGAAAAGAGCACCCGCGATGGTCTTCCCGTCTTCAGTTTTCACTCCATACGCTTCCAACCGATTAAGTTTTTTTAATATGGCGGCAGCTTTCACTAAAATATCATAATCTTTTGTGCGATAATGCACTTCTTTAGTCTGACCGCGATTCTCACAGAACAATCGAATAATTTCTTCAACAGAAATGTCATCACGAACCAGCGTTAAAGAATGTTTTTGAGCAGCTTTGATGTTCCGTTTTGTGTTTTGCGAGTATCCCTTACAAAGATTTTCATACGATGGACTTAAATCCAACTCATGAGAAATCAAAGCATTAGTATGGGACTTTATTTTTTCAATATCGTTGGAATTATTCAACAGCAAATCAATATGTTTGAATTTTGCAGGAAATGATTTGAAAAAATCGACAACAATTTCTTTGGAGACTTCTTTTTTTGAAAAGATGCCCAATTGAGACATGAAAAAAGGCGAATACACGTAGGAAATTCCCCGTTTGGAACGTTCTGGCAGAGGCATCACGTAATCGTAATCATCCAAAATCAAGGCACTCCAAGAATTATCAGATAGAATATCCAAAAAGCGATACGTACAGAAAACAGTTGGGAATTGGGCATTCTGAATGGTTTCATCCCATTTGGAAGCATCAATTTCAGTATGTTTCACATAACGAATCATTATACAAAATGTTCTGCAATGCGCTTCATTTCAGAAGAAACATTGTTATTTTCATACAGAATTCCATAAATGGTTTCCACGATGGGAATATCCACCAAATATTTCTTATTGATTTCGTGCACACATCGGCAGGCGGTGTAACCTTCCGATACCATGCGCAATTCCATAAGGGAGACGCGGACGGAGAGTCCGTGTCCGATCATGATGCCGAAAAGGCGGTTACGGCTGTAGGTGGAATAAGCTGTCACGAGCAAGTCGCCCAAATACACAGAATCTGAAATATGTCGTGCTTCGTTAGGATAGATGGATGATACAAAATGTTTCATTTCTTTCAGGCAGTTGGCAACATAGGCGGCGATGAAATTGTCGCCATAGCCGAGGCCGCTGTATATGCCCGCGCCTAATGCGTAAATATTTTTTAACACGATAGCCATTTCGGCACCCATCATGTCGTTCGTCACGGACGTACGACAAAAGCGGTTGGTAAAGAACTTGGCTACAGTTTCTGCCAATTCGAGGTTTGTAGAGGCCGCTGTCAAGAACGTGAATTTCTCTTGGGCGATTTCCTCTGCGTGAGACGGACCGCTGATGATGGATAAGTTCTCCAATGGCACGCCGAATTGTGTCTGCATATAGTCACTAATCAGCTGCATCGTCTCCGGCACAATGCCTTTCACTGCCAAAATAATCTTCTTTTTGTTCAGCTGGCTACGTTTCAGCGGTTCTAAAGATTTGTGCAAATAGGCAGAAGGTGTGACAATGATGACGTAATCTGCTTTGCTTACGACCACTTTGATGTCCGTGTTCACTTTTACCTCTTCCGGATTAACGAATACAGAACTCAGATATTTGGGATTATGTCCGTATTTGGCTATTTCGTCTGCGACTTCAGAAGAGCGCACCCACCAATGTATGTGTTCCAAATTGGAGGATATGATTTTGATGATGGCGGTCGCCCAACTGCCACTGCCAAGCACAGCGACCCTGTAACGCAAACGGGTCTTCTTGCTACGTGGCATAATAGGAGCAAACTCTTTATCAGTCATAAACTATTTAACATTTTTTAAGGCCGCAAAAATACAAAAAAAAGCGAATGGTGATTTATAAACTGTGAACCGAAATGGTTCTTAATAAAATACCATGCTCTCCTATTGATTAGTTGAGACTGACGCGCGGGTCGAGCCATCCGTAAATGATATCACATAAAATATTAATGATTATTAATACGATAGATACATACAAGAGAGAACCCATCACCACAGGAAAATCGTATTTGTCTAACGCATCCACAATGACGACACCCATGCCCTTCCAGTCAAAAATGTATTCAACAAAGACGGCACCCGCCAACAATCCGGCCAACCAGCCGGATATAGCCGTTACAACAGGATTCAAAGCGTTTTTTAACGCGTGTCGCATTACAATCGTTCCCTTTTTCAAACCTTTGGCCTTGGCGGTTCGGATGTAGTCTTGCGACAACACATCCAAAAGGGAGTTTTTGGTCAGTTCCACCACGACGGCAAGCGGCCGAATGCCTAAGGTGATGGCAGGTAATATCAAGTTTTTCAAATCCAAATACTGTCCGGTGCGGTAGTCGTCAACGGTGTAGAGACTGCCGAACATGCCCAACGCAGTCACGTCTGACAATAAAAAGGCGAACACCCAGGCAAAAAGGATGGCGGCCA
>JAZUEE010000229.1:0-6556 GCA_045639985.1 Bacteroidales bacterium | reverse complement strand
TTCCTCCTTAATTCGGCGGTCAAATTCTGCGGCGCTCTCACGTAAGATGCGCTGCGTCTCGTATGCTATATTCATTATATCCTCACACGTCGGGACATGCTGTGCGGAGCTTGAAATCTGTTCCATTTTGATTATCGTTTTTTATTAGTTTTGTTATTTAGTGTTAATTCGCATGCTGATTCGGCGGCAAAAATAATAAAAATTCAATACGTATTAACACTAATTACATTTTTTTTACTTTTAACTATTAATAGTTAATTTTTGACGTTTGAACAAGTCTCGGGCACCAAGTTATGAACAAAAAGCACCTCATAGTTTTTTAATAATCCTTCTGACAATCCTTACTATTTAAGTACATTTGCAGGTTTGCTATCTTCCAATCAACAAGGAATTTAATGAGGAAAAAGATTGTACTGTTTTTCATAATCACATTACTCACTGTGGCAGGAGCCGCTACGGCACAGACCTACCATATAGGGGATCTCATAACCCATGCCGATGGGAGCAAAGGAATTGTATTTTACGTTTATCCGGACGGCAGCGGCGGATGGATGATTGCCTTGAACGACGACAAAACATCTTGTAACTGGGGGCCTGAAGCGGAGTTCGACATTCCCACCTTACCCAATCTTACCGATCGGAGCCAGCTTTTAAACGAAGTCAACACAGATGGCTATGCCAACACGCTCGCCTTGCGCCAACTAAGTGACAGCACCTCTTATCCAGCCGCATGGGCTGTTGATTTTGAAAACGGATGGTATCTTCCGTCTGCAGGCCAGCTCATCCATCTTTACTGCACCTTGGGACTGATAGATTCTCTCTTTTCTCAATATGGCGGACAAACATTAGACGGGAAATACTGGAGCAGTACGGAGTTAAACTCTTCACACGTTTGGATAATTGATGCTTCTTTATCGATAACGGGCACAAGCACCATTTCAAACGAAAACAAAGCACCTCAGACAGAGAAAGTCAAAGTACGCGCCATACACGACTTTTCCTGCCGCGACATCACGTACGATACCACTCTAAACTACATTTGGAACACGGGCGAAAGCAGTCCGAACATCCTTGTCAGCCCAGAGCAGACCACCACATTCCGCGTTACAGCGACTTCCGGATACGGGTGTAGTAACCATGCCCAACAGACCGTGATTGTTCAAAAAGACACCGACCAGACCATCTACGACTCCATCTGTTTCGGAGAATCCTACGCCAACAATGGGTTCTTTCTCCGACCGGAAGATATCGACAGTATCGGAGATTACGTTTACACCCAAAACGTGTATTCTGGAGCCTGCCTATCCACCCTATCCCTGCACTTGCACGTTCATTCAACAGACACCACACTTATCGACACCGTATTATGCAACAGCAACCAATTGTCTATCAATGGTTTTACATATACTGAAGAAGGATATTACACACAACGGTTCAGTAATCGAAACGGATGTGACAGCATCCTCATCATCCATCTCGCATTCCATCCAGATATCACTGTATCCACTACCCCATTGACTTTGTGCAACACAGCGGGGCGTGCTCTTTTCACCACCCATTTGCAAAATCTGGACAGTGTGAACGTCGTCCAATGGTCTTTCAACGGGGAAAGCACATCGCACTATAACGTAGGCAATGCCGACTCCTGTAGTTTTTCCATCCCAATGGCCTGTAACATTTCCCTACCCTACACGATAGTTGCCTCTGACGGAAAATGTTCAGCTACGGACTCCAGTCTTATCCGCATCACCGACACTATTCCACCCATTATTGAAGGAACATTAGACACACTTTACGTCATGGGATGTTTGATGACCGATATTCCGAACCCAGCACAAACCGTTTTTGAATTAGAGCAAATGGGGGTAACCGTTTCTGACAACTGCACCCCCTCAATGAACTTGTTCGTGCGCAGTTCTGACCAACAAATTGGAGATTGCCCGATTACGATAGCACGAAAATACACCATTCAGGATTACTGTTTCTCACGGAGCACGATAACACAAACTATCGTTGTAAACCGTTATGACAGCATCCGTTTTTCCAGCGTACCCTCTTCTTGTATCGTTCCATGTATAGATCAAGTATCTCTTGACAGCATTGTATTTCCAACAGCCACCGATTATTGCGGGAACGTTTTAGCACTGTCCGGCCAACACATTGAAGACACAAATTTCAACGGTTGCGAAGGCAACGTTTCCTACACCTGGACCTATACCGACTGTGAACAGCACCATCGCGATTGGACCTACACTTTCATTCTTGAGCGAAATGCCGTTCCCACCCTTCTGACTTCGGATGTTGACAGTAGCGCCTTTGTTGAATGCATAGAAAACGCAGTAGAGCCAAACAGAATACCTTTAGCACTTTCCATCTGCGGGGACACCCTGCACGGAACCTTATCCGATTCGGCCACGACCTTTGACGGCTGTTTTGGAACGCGGACCTTCACCTACACATACACAGATTGCGCAGGGAGCACCATCTTTTGGAACTTCACATACACTATAAAAGACACCACCGCGCCAACTTTTACCGCACCTGAAAATCACACTGTGCATAGAAACGTTGAGAACCACTACCATGCCACGCCCGATATCACAGGACAACCTGCCGATTTGGCGGACAACTGCACGCCCTCGGAGCAACTGCACGTCTCTTTCCTTGATTTAGTTGTCACGCAACATATAGACCGCACAGACACCATTTTGCGCGAATGGATTTTGACGGACACTTGCGGAAACGAAACACGTGAAACACAACAAATTTTCATCATCCCGGCCAATCGGAGTCTCGTTGACACCACCTTATGCGAAGAGAAACTGCCTCTGACATGGAATGGTTTTGCGTTCTTTCAAAACACGGATACCACCATCACATTACGCAATGCAGAAGGCATTGACAGCATATTAACCCTGCAATTCCGCATTCTGCACGGCACTTTCACCAGTACAGCTGATACCGCTTGCGAATATTTCGACTGGCAAGGTTCAACTCTTTTAGAATCCGGAGTTTACCCGTTCAACTACATCAATGATAACGGTTGTGCCAGCGCCGACACACTGCATCTCATCATCCATCATGCCACCGCATCTTCGGACACCACTTACCTTTGTAAAGACATCCTTCCGACAAGGGTATCGGGGCATCTGATACCGGCAGATATTGACCATGAAGTCGTCTTCACCGACACGGTACAAAACATTTACAGCTGCGACTCCGTCATCTTTCATCACTTCCTCATCCTTGACAATCCGCACATCAGAGCCACCCACCTTCCCGATTTGTGTGCAGGCGACAGTCAGCTATTCAGCATCGACACCACAGAATCTTCCAACATCGTGCTTGAGCAAAGTTTCTATGGGATGGCGTCCTTTGTTCTTTCCGGAAATTACACGGAGCATGTATCGGACAACACTTTTCTTCTATCGCCACCGATGGATTTGAGCACCGAGCATGTTGAAGAATACAATCTAACGATCTTTAATACAGCCGGATGTGCTTTAGACACCACCTTCCCTGTTCAATTTCGGACATCCCAAGAAACGGTTTTCACAGACACCATCTGTGCCGGAAGCACCTATCGGGAACATGGATTTGAGGTGACATTGGATGCCTTTGCCGGGGACACCCTTCTGCAACGCACCGAGCAATCGGCATACGGCTGCGACAGCACGATTTACGTCCATTTGAATATTCGTCCTGCCATCACTATTACCTCATCACCGATTACATCTTGTCCTTCCTGGGGCATTGCATCCCTTCTTGTCCGTTTTGAGAATGCAAAGCCCAGCTGTACAGTAATTTGGAATTGCGACGACCGCACCTTCGTACACGAAAACATCACGCGAGAATTAGACATCTGGAATGTTACCAATCTACCCTTCCAATGCAACACCTCCATTCCCTATACGGTAACAATATCCAATGGCATTTGTACAACTACGGACAGCAGTCACATCTCGTTGATTGACACTGTGGCGCCAACCATCACAGGAACCTTGGACACCCTATTTGTGATAGGATGTTCCAGTTCAGACTATCCTGCAGCAGCAACATCCATTCAGGATTTGGAGAACATGGGCATTCAAATTTCAGACAACTGTGCCTATCCTGAAGATCTCACTTTCATCCACACCGATGTATCTACTGGCAGCTGTCCTATAATGGTCACTCGAACATACACCATAAAAGATTTATGCAACAACGAAAGACAGGTCGTACAGACTTTGGTGATTCACCATCGCGACACGATAAAATTCACCAGTACACCGCTCACGCATCAAACCATCCACTGCATTGCCGACACAAATCCATCTCTCATCATTCCACCGGCAGCATTAGATTATTGCGGTTCGTTTTTACCACATCCCCAAGGACCTGTTCGTAGCAGCAACTACGACGGTTGCGAAGGCGACGTATCCTACACTTGGACCTATACCGACTGTGAAGGGCACCACCGAGACTGGACATTCACCTACACGGTTGAGCGCACAAACGAGCCCGTAGTGCTCGCGTCTGGCATACGCAACGCTGCTTTTATAGAATGCTTAGATGCCGCCATCGAGCCGACAACCATTCCTCTTGCTCTTTCCTCCTGCGGTGACACTATTCACGGAACCTTGTCCGACATCGTCACGGACTACGACGGCTGCCGCGGAACGCGGACTTTCACCTATTCGTATGCAGACTGCGCGGGCAACGACATTCAATGGGATTTCACCTATACCATAGAAGACACCACCGCACCATCTTTCATTGTTCCTAACAGTTATCACGTTCATCGGGATATCAATCACCAATACCAGACAGAACCCGACATCACAGGACGGCCCACCGCATTAGATGACAACTGCACGCCGTCGGAATTTCTGGTCCTGACCTACCGAGACATCGCCGTTTCCAATCACATTACCGAAACCGACACGCTTATCCGCGAGTGGATTTTGACAGACAGTTGCGGAAACGAAACTCGTATGACACAACAGATCTTCATTCATCCCGTCAACCATCATGTCATTGACACCACGTTATGTTTGGAGAACTTGCCGTTGCAATGGAACGAACATGACTTTTATCGAGACACAGACACCACCCTTACCCTGAAAACTGCCGAAGGAATTGACAGCATCCTGACCCTGAGCTTCCGTGTTTTATATGGCACCTTTAATGCTTTCACCGAAGTTGACTGCGACAACCACTGGTGGCACGACTCCCTATATCTGCAATCCGGAGTTTACACTTACGAATACCATAACGCCAACGGCTGCGGTAGCACCGACACGCTCCATCTAACACTACATTATGCCACCGCATCTTCGGACACCACATACCTCTGCCGGAGCGCCCTGCCGAAGACCTGCGACGGACACCTCATCGGCACCAATGTCGATTCCTGTATAACCTTTGCAGATACGCTCCGCACCATGTTCCACTGCGACTCCGTTGTAACGCGGCATTACCTCATCATTGAAAATCCGAGCATTCATATAGAAGACCACCACATAGACTGCAGCGATCAGATGGTAAACCTTTCGGCCCAATCCGACATGGATAATTTCTTGTGGTCAACCGGCGAACGAACCGCCGAGGTCACTGTCCCATCACCGGGAATCTACCACGTAGAAACCGCCAATGAATACGGATGCGTTGCCTCAGACTCTATCATTTTAACATGGCAGGAGCACCCTGTTACGGCCGTCAACCTTCCTGATTTATGTAGTGGCGAAACCTATACTTTCCATATCAGTGCCGAAGCGACCTCCCAAATCGTGCTCAACTCCAATGTTTCGACATTGGCTGTCAACGACACCATCTTCCTTCCTGACGGAACGTACTGCGAGCCAAATGGTTGTTCATATCGCTCGCCCGTGACTTTTACGGATTTCTCACCGAATGCACACATCAACAGCGTAGAAGACATCTACTATCTGCGCTTAAACATAGAGCATTCCTATTGTAAGGACATCTACATCAACCTCACTTGTCCCAATGGTCAAAAAGCAGACATCTTAAAATACGGAGGATGGAGCAGCTACAATGAATGTGCCTCGCTTATTCCAGAAGAAAGCAGAGGATGGAGCTGAGGCTGCAGATACAGATGATGTAGCAGCAGAATCCGAAGGCACAGAAGAACCTGTAGTAGTATCCACCGGAATACTCACAAATGATGAGGATTCGGAAAATGAAAAAGATAAGGCGGCAGAAGAACCTACAAAGATTACTATGCCGGATTATGATAAGCCGATGGATGGCCTTACTGCAGTTGAAGAACCCGAATTGCTTTCTGATGACCTGTTGGAGACAGAGAAGGAAGACGATTTGTTTGCAGCAGAAGGTATGCCGGAAGAGATAGAGCTTCTTCCGGGACTGATGCCTCTTCCTGTTGCAAGATATCGTAGAGACTGCTTCTTGAAATTTGGTTTTGATGAAATCGATGAAAGAGTAGATATTGAGAACCTTTCAAGCTACCTGACTGCGAGAGGCCTCAGCGATAATGCTCTTATGCGTGCAAGAACCAGAAAGGTTCACAAGCTTACCGAGCTTGATATGCAGG
>JAZUEE010000228.1:0-5593 GCA_045639985.1 Bacteroidales bacterium | reverse complement strand
CCTCTATCACCAAGTCGCTTACCAAGTTGACGAAGCTACGGGCTGTATCAACTATGACACGATGGAAGAAGTGGCACTTCGCGAAAAACCGAAATTGATCATCGGTGGTGCATCTGCTTACAGCCGCGACTGGGATTGGGCACGCATGCGTCAGATCGCCGACAAAGTTGGAGCCATCCTGATGGCCGACATTTCCCATCCTGCCGGACTTATCGCCAAAGGTCTCTTGAACAACGCTGTGGCACATTGCCATATCGTCACCACTACCACCCACAAGACACTGCGCGGACCTCGCGGCGGTCTCATCATGATGGGCAAAGATTTTGAAAATCCTTGGGGCAAAACTACTCCGAAAGGCGTTGTGAAGATGATGTCCCAGCTTCTTGACTCTGCCGTATTCCCAGGCGTGCAAGGTGGTCCGCTCGAACACGTCATCGCTGCTAAAGCCGTTGCTTTTGGCGAAGCTTTAACAGATGATTACGCTCAATACGTAAAACAAGTCAAGTTGAACGCCGCAGCCATGGCCGCCGCTTTCAACAAGAGAGGTTATAAAATCATTTCCAATGGTACCGACAACCACTTGATGCTCATCGACCTCCGCACCAAGTTCCCCGAAATGACCGGTAAAATCGCTGAAAACACATTGGTTAAAGCCGACATCACCATCAACAAGAACATGGTTCCTTTCGATACCCGTTCCGCTTTCCAAACCTCCGGTTTGCGCGTTGGTACACCAGCCATCACTACTCGTGGCTTGAAAGAAAACGATATGGACGGCATCGTCGAAATGATTGACAACGTCCTCTGCGATGTCGAAAACGAAGAACTCATCGCTAAGACACGCAAGATGGTTAACGACATGATGCACGACAGACCGCTCTTCGCTTGGTAGTAATTATCCGGTTTCAAGTTTTCGCATCTCGCGAAAACTTGAAACTTCTTTTTTAGTTTTATCATTCAAAAACAATAAATATGAGCAAAGTAATATCCATAGAAGAAGCCGTTTCCCACATCAAGGACGGTATGACTATTATGTATGGCGGATTCCTCGGTTGCGGCTCTGCCGTGAAACTCATTGAAGCCATCGCAAAAAAAGGAGTAAAAGACCTCACCCTTATCGGCAACGACACCGCATATCAAAACAAAGCCATCGGCATGTTGATTGCCAACAAACAGGTAAAAAAACTCTACGTATCCCATATCGGCACGAACCCAGATACCATTCAACAATTCAACGAGAAAACGCTTGATATCGAATTCTGCCCACAAGGAACGCTTGCAGAACGTATCCGTTGCGGTGGTGCCGGCCTTGGTGGTGTACTTACCAAAACAGGCCTCGGAACCATTATCGCAGAAGGCAAACAGAAAGTAACGGTTGACGGCGAAGAATATCTGCTTGAAAAACCGCTTCACGCTGATGTCGCCCTTATCGGCGCAAGCGTTTGCGACACCATGGGCAACTGCATCTACAAAGGTACAACCCATAACTTCAACCCGATGATGGCCACTGCTGCCGACCTCGTCATTGCGGAAACCAAAGAACTTGTTGAAGTTGGTGAAATCCCCATGGAGAACATCCACACCCCTGGTATCTACGTTGACTATATCGTAAAATAATACACCTTGAAGACATCGTCCGCACAAACTATCCTGAAGCAGACGATGTCTTCTTTTTTATCCCTTCTATCCATATCATGAAAAAGTACGCAGGCATACTCCTTGCTTTTTTCATTTATCATTTTGCATCGGCCCAATCCTATAATCCCACACGGTTAGAATTTCCCGCTTCAAAATTCACCACTGAACTCCAGTGCGTCCTATGCCATACCAACGGGCTCTGTATGGTGTATCCATCGTGGTCATACGACTCCGCATTTGCCAACATCCAGCACTATGACGTTCATTTAAAACTACAAAACGAAATACGTGTTCCCATTCAAACACAATACGTATGTGTGGAAACCGCATACGACAATGGGTGCATTTATCTTCTATACCAAAGTAAAAACAAAAAGAAAAAAGAAGAAAACGGCATGCTTATTTCCTACGACTTACAAAAAAAGGAAATAGACACGCTTTCCCTTACCCATCTTCCCCTCAACGACATCAACAAATTCACCGCTAAAAACGGTTGTTTCCTCTTTACCAGTCCCACACCGCACGACAACTCGAACATCTATTTCCTCGCCAAAGGAAGCCATTCTCCGCACGCACTATATTTGCACAATGCGCCCGAATACTCTATTGACGACTTTTTATCAGACACTCTATGCAATAAACATCTGGTTTGTCTCAACACTTCCGCCAAAACAAAAGACAACGTTCTTTGGCTATGCGAAACCACCATTGACGGTGAACCAATCCGATACAAAGATCTTCCTGACACAGGAGACTTCCGTTTCCAAAATGCACGAATAGCCCAACTTGACACAGGCGTATATCTGCTCTCGGGAACATACCAATTACGAAAAAGCGGATTGGGGAACACCGCGACCGGCATTTATTCCCTATTGTATCAAAACGGACAGTTTTCCACGCCACAACTATTCCCTTTCAACATCATTGACGTGGAAAATGCCAAGCATACCCGTTCTGACAACGATTTTGACGAACTTCTTTATTTAGTTAGTAAAATATACACAGACGGCCATCACTACGCCCTTGTTGCGGAAGGATTTTATCCCGAATACAGATATTCCACCACCTACATGTACGGGGTACCAAGTACGGAGCCGGTTTTTGTGGGATATCGATTCACCGGTGCGGAGGTGATGTTATTCGATAAAATGGGAAATAAAATTTGGAATTACAATTTCCCTTTCAATCTGTTAGTTTCAAATCTGACGACGCACCTTCGCGTAGCATATCCAAACAACCAAATCCTTCTGTTCTATATGCAGGATAAGAATATCGTCACCATGCTTACCGATTGCGAATTATCCATTATCGACCCCATACGTTCCAATCCCCTTTTACCATCTGAAAACAACAATCCGCAATCGATTACGACAACCGGATTATCTCCCTGGTACGATAATTACTACATCCTTTCTGGATATCAATTTAAAACGGGGAAAAGCAAAAGTCCTGTATTTTTCTTAAACAAGCTGAAATATCAATAGGATTGAATCCTTGGGAGATAGCGTCTCGGGCGAGCTGTGAGCAGTGAGCTGAGATGGTGGGGAGATATGGGAGGGTGGTGCGCATGGGCGGTTTTATTACGTAATGTGTACTGTTATCCATATAGTAACCTTCTTTGAAATTTATTCAATTTCTTTTTTTTAGGTGGTTTGTAATAGCCTATTTGAATTTCACTTGAAGAGCCCTCAATTTTTCCAAGATTAGTTATTATATAATATCCTGTAGGAATATGAGAACAGCGCACCTCATGTTCCTGTAGTTTGGTCCATGTTCCATTAACAAAAAAGAAGATTTCTCCTTGATTATAATACAACGTATCAAATTCAAGTGCTTTTTGTGCTGACAGATGAAAAGTCCACAATCTATTGCCAAATGTGTCAACGGATACAACATCTTCAGTTGTCAAGTATGAGGTTTTGTTTGGGGAAACATATTTCATTATAGAATCTTGTTGTTCGTTTATTGATTCCACACACATTATTGTAATAATTAATAGAACAGCCATTTTAATATCTCCTTTTTTTAAGTTGTAATATCCTTAACCAGATGTTCCTCCTCTATCACAGTTGTTTCCCTAAGAAGGGTTCTCTGACAACATTTAGGTTTAATATTTTTAGTTATGGTTATTGAAGCTCCCCAACAATTATTATTCTCACTCTTTTCAAAGTCAGGATTACCATTAGCTTCATTTATTGCATCGGTCATCGTTTGAAATTCTTTACCATATATTTTAGTCAAATTAATTTGACCATCTTGCTTAGCCCCATACATACTATACAAATCTTCTTCCGAATATGCTGGGCCCATGAATTTTCTGAAAGAATTAAGGTCATCACATTCTTCTTGAGTAACAATAATGTTATTATCATCATCCAATCCAGGGATCCATCTTCCGTCTGGATCAGTGAGCTTCACCGGGTTGACCGCGCAATACACGTACGGGCTCAGCGATGGGTATTTGTCTGCCATCGGATCGGCACTCAACCATAGGCTCAAATCGGAAGAGTAATAACGTGATCCAAAGTAGCTTAGCCCGCTCTCCGCGTCCTTTTCCTTGGCGGAGAAGGTGAAATTCTCCGGGTGAGCGGTGAGCTGTGAGCTGTGAGCCGAGGCGGTGGGGCGATATGGGAGGGTGGTGCGCATAGGCGGTTTTTGTTTATGTTTTAGTTTGTGTGCGGAACGCGAGGGCAAAGACAAGGATTGTTTTCAACCTCTCGCAATTCTTAGGTGTTCGATTCTCATTTCTTGACAGGTGTTGTTGAAAAGATACATTGATTCAAAAGAGTAGTATCTTGAGAAAGCGCCTGGAAGTATCCAACATAAAGTCGTTCAAACCCCCAACACGTCGGAGATTTCCTTGAAATGTTGTATATTAATTGATATTTCCAATATCCATTATCTGCGACCCCTTCCCTATATACAACGCCTTCAATTGGCCACAAAATGCTATCTCCTTTTTCAAACAGCTCTAATTGGCGAATTAGTGTGTTGTAAAGAGTATCATCTGACTCTTTAATATATTCGCAATGTTCATCAGTAACGTAGAATACTGCATTGTTATATATGAAATTGTATCTACTGGAGCATCCTGTTTCTATATTTCCAAACTCACAACCATGTGGCAATATGATTCTATAGATAGGGGATCCGGAAGTCGATCTATATAGCAAACTACAAGGCACCTTTTGCTTGTTATAAGATATGATTGACTTATCCTCTAAGTATTCAACAGGTCTGCAGCCTATGAATGAAACTGACAATATTATCCATAGTGCTAACAAACTATTTGTTCTTTTCATACGATTTAATATCAAAAGGCATATACGGTTTATTTTCACGATTCAACAAGAATGGTCCTGCTCCACCCTGGAAAGATCCACTTTCAGTTCGACTCACCCTATAATAAGTTCGTAGGTTTCCACCTAACTCGGAACGAATTAAATTCTCTCGATAACACGCAACCCATTCATTTTTATCAAGGCCTTCAATTTGTGTCCTATCTGTCCAATTATTATTGTCATCAAAAGCATGGGATAGTTCGTGCGCTAAATCATAGGTGGAATTGGATTCTCCAAAGGGGGTTGCCTGAACTGGCAACCTTGTCCCATTAGAATTCCAGGTGATTGTGTTTGTTTCTTTTTTCTCATATCCACTTGCGCCTGTCTTGATTGTATACTGCGTTTCAGAATCTTGCAAATCGACAATCATTCGGTTTCCCTCTGTTGTTTTATTAATTTTATTCAATGATTTTTGAGCTTTCCCTATAAAACGATTCAGTTGTCGATCATTAAGTGCATTTCCTTTTATTAAAGTCAAAGTACCATCTTGTTCATATCTATATACGGAATTTCTCCACTCTATCACTATCTCTTCTCCATTGGGGTCCACCAACTTCACCGGGTTATCCGCGCAATAAACATACGGGCTCAGGGAGGGGTACTTGTCTGCCATG
>JAZUEE010000227.1:0-13634 GCA_045639985.1 Bacteroidales bacterium | reverse complement strand
CTACCCAAAGCATTGTGGTACTGGTATCAACGTATGCTTTACTGCTAAAATCAGTGCGGATGTTGGATTGCGCAGTAGAGAAAATAGGAATAAATAATGTGAAAGCTAAAAAGGATATCAGTAGTTTTTTCATAATTTTATTAAAAGAGGGTGCAAAAATAGGAAAAATGGATTTCGTTTGAAGAGAATCATATCGTCTTCTTTTTCAATACTTTTAAGATTATGCTGTTTACTTCTGGAGATATTTTCCAATAATAAGTCGCTGCAGTTCCAAATGCCAACAATATACCGGTACGGACAACACCTTCAATGATGGCCGCAAACACTTCCTTTATCGGTAAAAGCATGAATATGGGATATAATGTTTTCATCCACAGTAAATTCAGAGCATATAAAACGGCAATAATCATCACTACTTTGAGTTGCCCTTTGGAAAAAACGGAAATATTCAGTTTCCATTTTACCAGCGCTAACAGGAACAAGTAATAGACGAAATAGGACCCGAAGTTGGCTAAAGCCGAACCATTCATACCTAAAGTTGGAATAAGGATAACGTTTAGAATAATGGCCGATATAGTAAGTAATAACGTAAAAACCAATGACATGTAATAGTATTTGGAAAACCCCAAAGCGCTTCCGCCGATACTGAATGTAGAATTTGACAAACGGGCAAAACCGAGTATGAGGATGACGCTTTTACCGGCAGAATACTCTTCTCCGTGAGGTAAAATCGCAAACAGCAAATCCACATTTATCCAAATAATGAAAAAGATGAACATGCTGGAAAGTAGCAAATGCAGGGATACTTTCTTGCATAAGGATTCAGCCAAAGGCCAGTTGTCGTTTTTTATCGCCTCCGACAGTTGCGGGTTGGCAATGGCGTTCAAGGAGCGGTTGGGAATTTCGATCACAGTGGCAATGTAATTGGCAATCGCAAAAATGCCGGTGTAGGCCAATCCCATTTTCGCACTTACGAAAAAAGAACTGAGCAGGGGCGTGATATTTCCGGCAATGGCTGCCAATATCAGGAAAAGAGTATAAAATACAATGTTTCGCAGTAAGGGTTTGGAGATGAATTTCAAATCCGGTTTCAACGATATCTTCTGCAAAGTGAAGAGATAGGCCATATCTATCAACGCCGCTAACAGATATGTTATGCAGAAACCTAAAACCAACCCGTCTAACGAAATTTTATGAAAGCCATAAAGCAGATATATGATTAAAAGTCCGAGACGAATACCCACTTCACGGACTAGTTTAGGCACAACGATACGCATCAGCACATTGGAATTGGCTTCAAATATGGACTGATAGAGCATAAAGAGCGACAACGGGATGACAACGTGGAAATAGTTGACGAACAGGGAGGATTTTTCAGAGAACATCCCTATAATGGGCTGTTTGAAAAGCAGAAAAACAAGAAGGAAAATGAAGAATCCCACTATGGGAACTATAAGCGTCCAAAAAAAGAATCCGTGGTGGGTTCCTTCTTCATCTTTAAAGTAAGGGAAAAATCGAACGATGGACGAACTGGTTCCTAATTGGGCGAAACTGGAGAAAAGCACGGCCGCGTCTATCAGCACGCGCGTCAGCCCGACTTCCTCCGTAGTCAGATAATGAGTGAGGATGAAAAACGTGGTGACGAACCCAATGGCGACACCCAAATAGTTCACCAAAGTTCCCTTAATGCTTTGTCTGATAATTACTCCCATATCTTTACAAAAGGCGGCAAAGATAGGAAAATTATGTTCGCGCCCGCAATTTCAAAATAGCGTTGCTATGAAATCCAATGTTAGACATAAAATTAACAGATAAAATTCCGAAAGTGGCTCTCCATCATACAGTTCCATTGGAAAAATAATTGTTGATACGAATAGGTGTTTGTTGTATTTTTGCCGCCCAAAATTTTGGAAAAACGAACAATAACATTTCCTTATGCAAATTCGCGAAAAAAAAATACTCTCTGTGACCATTTGGGGTGCGGTGGCCAACTTAGTGTTGATGTTGGCGAAACTCGCCGCCGGTATCTTCGGACGAAGCGCCGCCATGGTGGCTGATGCCGTGCATTCGCTGTCAGACTTGATTAGTGACGCTGTGGTCTTGGCTATGGTCAAAATAGCTGGAAAGGACAAAGACGAAAGTCACGATTTCGGGCACGGAAAGTTTGAAACCCTCGCTACCGTCGCAGTCAGCTTACTGCTTTTGGTGGTCGGCGTCAGCTTGCTATCAAAAGGCATTGAGAAAATCAGATTCGTGGCCGCAGGCGGTGTTATTGAGTCACCCGGTATGATAGCCCTGTGGGCCGCACTGCTCTCTATCGTGGTTAAAGAAGTCCTCTACCAGTGGACTGTCCGCGTTGGCAAGTCCGTACACAGCCAGACAATGATTGCCAATGCCTGGCATCATCGTTCGGATGCTTTGTCGTCCGTGGGTGCATTAATCGGTATCGCGGGTGCCATCTTTTTGGGCGGTCAATGGACTGTGCTCGACCCTATTGTGGGTTGCATCATCAGTATCGTTATCATCGTGGTGGCTGTGAAAATCTCCATCCCCGCCATCAATGAGCTGACCGATGCCTCACTTTCTGAAGAAACGGAAAACCAGATTTTAGACATTATCCGTGCAGTTGATAAAGTGGAAAACGTGCACAACCTCAAAACCCGTCGTAGCGGACCTTGTGTCATTATCGATGCACATGTTGTGGTTGATCCGATGATGAACGTGTATGACGCCCACCAGATTACCGTGCAGATTGAAAAAGCTCTCTATGAGCAATTTGGCAACAATGCCCAGATTTCCATTCACGTGGAACCTCATGAGGATGCGGAATAGCATTTTTTCAGTATTTTTAACGATGCGTATCTTTCAGGATTTTTTACTTTTGCCTTTTTTTTTGAAAAAGTCATAAATATGGATGAAGTAACCATCTTATCGTATGATAAAATATGCAAGAACTTTATAGATGAGAAGTTTTTACATGATTATGATGAATATTATTTCAGAAATCAGCAGGTGAAAAAGCCCGAAGGCGGGTGGCGTCATTTGCGCCCCAGCGAGGTGGAAAATCTCGTGAAGAATGCAAACACCGCTACGAACTGGGACGATATTTGGGTGACCGATGATTTTGATACCAACATGGTAAAAAACAACCGCTTTTTCGGTTTGGTACGCATCGGACGTATTCGCAATGAGATTCTGCAATATCATGACCTTCGTCTGCCTGTGGGCATTACCGACAGCAGTATCGTTTCCTGTGATATCGGCAATGATGTGGCCATCCACGATGTTCACTATATGGCCAACTATATCATTGGCGATCGCTGTATCTTGTTCAATATTCAGGAGTTATCCACTACCGACCATTCCAAATTCGGTAATGGTATTTTGAAAGAAGGGGAGGATGAAGATGTGCGCGTGTGGTTGGAGGTGATGAACGAAGCTGGCGGACGTCGTATTCTGCCGTTTGACGGAATGATTACCGCGGATGCCTATTTGTGGGCTAAGTACGCAGATGATAAGAAGTTACAACAACGTTTGTTTGAAATTACGCAGTCCACGTTTGACAATCGCCGTGGCTATTATGGTACGATTGGCGAGGGTTGTGTTATCAAGAACTGCTGGATTTTGAAGGATGCCAAAGTCGGACCGTGTTGCTACATCAAAGGCGCATCCAAACTCAAAAATGTTACCATTAATTCTTCGAAATCCGAACCTACGCAGATTGGCGAGGGCGTTATTTTGGTGAATGGAATTACGGGCTATGGCTGCCATATTTTCTATTCCGTGGTGGCTACGCGCTTTGTGTTGGGCGACAACTGCAACCTCAAATATGGTGCCCGACTGATTTATTCGGTACTTGGCGATAACTCCACCATTTCCTGTTGCGAGGTGCTCAACAACCTGATTTTTCCATCACACGAGCAACATCATAACAATTCGTTCCTCATCGCCGCGTGCGTGATGGGACAGAGCAACATGGCGGCGGGCGCTACTATCGGTTCCAATCACAACAGCCGCGCCACGGATGGCGAAATCGTGGCCAGCCGCGGTTTCTGGCCCGGACTTTGTTCCAGCATCAAACACTCTTCCAAGTTCGCGTCATTCACGTTGCTCTCCAAAGCCGACTATCCACATGAGATGAATATCATGCTCCCGTTTAGTTTGGTAAATAACAATTTGCATGACAACGAGTTGGAAGTTATGCCCGCCTATTGGTGGATGTATAATATGTATGCGATTGCGCGCAATACGTCCAAATACCAAAAGCGTGATAGACGCAAACGCAAAATCCAAAATATTGAATTTGAGACCTTTGCTCCTGATACGATGGAGGAAGCCATTGAAGCCCGCAAACTGTTGGAAAAATGGACGGGTAAGGCGTATCTTCTGTCGCTCAATCAATACAATGAAGCGATGACTACGCTGGAATTGCGCGAGGTGGGTCGAAATCTTCTCGTTAACGAACCCGAAACAGCAAAAAAATTGACCGTCTATGGCGAAGGTATGGAATGCGGGAAACGAAAAGTTCGTATTCTCAAACATTGTGAGGCCTATAATGCCTATGGCGACATGTTGCTTTACTATGCGGTCAAGAATTTGACAAGATATTTGGAACAGCACCCGGAGGTCTCTTTTGATGCTCTTTGTGAAGAACTTCGCAGTAAGGAACAGCGCGAGTGGATTAACTTGGGCGGACAGTTGGTGAACGGTGACGATGTGGAAAAACTGCGTCAAGATATTCGCGAAGGCAAACTCAACACATGGGCCGAAATCCATCAGCGCTATAATGAGATTTGGGAACGCTATCCGATGGAAAAACTGCGTCATGCGTTCTCGTCATTGCGATTCCTCTATATTGGTAAGTCTCGTGTGCTGACACCCGAAATTTGGAAGGAATGTTTGGAAAAAGCCATTCGGATTCAGCAGTTTATCTGCGAACAGGTGTATGATACCCGTAAAAAGGATTATGACAACCCGATTCGCAATGCGACTTTCCGTAATGAGGAGGAGAAAATCGCCGTCATCGGAAAAATTGACGAAGTCGGATTTGTGAAACAGATACGTAAAGAAACCGAAGAATTCATCCAACTCTGTCGGAAATTTTTATAACAGAACCACTAACCTTTTTTAATTATAGAACTATGAGAGTTATTATTGAAAAAAATTATGACGAAATGTCCCGCTGGGCAGCCAATCATATTGTAGAAAGAATCAAAGCGTTCAAACCTTCGGCGAAGAAACCTTTTGTGTTAGGCCTGCCGACTGGCTCTACTCCTATTGGAACGTATCGTGAGTTGGTACGTTTGAATCAGGAAGGCAAGGTCTCCTTTAAAAATGTTGTTACCTTCAACATGGACGAATACGTGAAAATAGCCGAAGATCATCCTGAAAGTTACCATTCTTTCATGTGGAACAACTTTTTTAGCCACATTGATATCAAGAAAGAGAATGTCAACATTTTAAATGGCAATGCAAAAGATTTGGAGGCAGAGTGCCAGCGCTATGAGGATAAAATCAAATCTTACGGCGGCATAGACCTTTTTATGGGCGGCATTGGCCCGGATGGTCATATCGCATTTAACGAACCGGGTTCGTCGCTGACTTCGCGTACGCGCGTGAAGACGTTGACAACCGATACTATCATTGCCAATTCCCGTTTCTTTGACAATGACGTGAACAAGGTGCCCAAGACGGCGCTGACAGTTGGCGTGGGCACGGTGATGGATGCCCGCGAGGTGATGATTTTGGCTAACGGACATGGCAAGGCCCGTGCGTTGGCAAAGGCCATCGAAGGGGCTGTCAGCCAGATGTGGACGGTCAGTGTGCTCCAACTCCACCCCAAGGGCATTATTGTTTGTGACGACGCCGCTTGTGATGAAATGACATACGGTACTGTGAAATATTTCAAGGACATAGAGAAAGACAATCTCTAAAATTCGGCTATGAGTCTTCTATCCTTTTGGGCATATTTGCCTTTTCTTGTTTTTGGAGCATCCTTGAACTTTTCCAGCAGAAAAAAAGAGTTGAAAAAGGTTGGTTTCCGAAAAAAATAAAATCGAAATGATGCAAACTGTTGACACTCAATCCACTCCCCGCGCCAAGGCCTTTGAACTTTGGATGAAATCGCCCATGCCGATGGTCACGCTGACCAAGACTTTCGACATCAGTCATTTAGTGCGAATCAGCAAGAAAAAGAATCTGAAACTCAATATGCTGATGTGCTACTGCATCGGTCAGGCAGCCAGTACCATCAAGGAATTTTATCTGCTGCCGCAAAAAGACAAAATGCTGCAATACGACACGTTGGCCGTCAATGTCATTGTGCCCAACCGACAAGGCGGCATCAACTCCTGCGATATCCACGTCACCGATGACTTGCAGCAGTTTAACCACGACTATTTGTCCTTGACGGAATCTGTTGCCGAGAATTGCGAGAGTTCCTTCTGTGAAGACGACATGGTCATCGGCACCTCCACGATGCCGGCAACGGAACTTGACAGTATTGTCAACCAATACACCGAGCTGTTTAGCAACCCGATGGTGATGTGGGGAAAGTATCGCAAGCATTTGTGGAAAACGGTAGTACCCGTCTCTTTTCAATTTCACCATGTGCAGATGGACGGTATGGACGCGGCAAGGTTCTTGGAAAAACTACAGAAAACTATGAAGTCACTAACCAGAATGTTAAATTAGATTTATAGCTCCTCACCATTAAAAATGAAGAATTTAGGTAATAAAAATAAGAAAAATTACAATCTGCTGGGATTCAGTTACAGAACAACATTAATTTCAACAACACTTACGGCAATTGCACCGCTCATCACCACGCTGGTTGACGGTCTTTGTACTGGCAATTTGTTGGGCCCTGATGCATTCAATGCCATCAACACGGTAATGCCCTTGGTTAACGCAGTAAGTGTACTCACTCTGATTTGCAATATGGGCGGTAGTGTTTTGGCTGCCAAACAGTTGGCATACGGAAACACGGAGCAGGCCAACAAGATTTTTTCGATTTCCATTTCATCGGCTGTATTGGTGGTTCTGATTTCCGTATTGGGAATTTTGAGTGGTCTTGGTGGAATAAGCCATTTCTTGTGCCCGGGCGAACTCGGTTCGGCAAATGTCAAGATATATTTGGGTATTTGCCTTATATATTTCCTATTTGTGCCTTTCAACACCACACTGAGTAATTTCATTTCGGTTGAAGGACATCCCGAGGTTGTTACAAGGAATGTAATCATTGCCAATACTATCAATGTTGTTTTGGATATTGTCTTCATTGCCTTTCTTCATTGGGGAATTGCTGGTGCTGCGTGGTCAACAGTGATATCGGGCATGACGAATCTGGGATTGTATGTTCCATATTTCCTGAAAGGCAAAAGCGCTTACAGGTTCAGTTGGAAAGCATTTGGTTCCGGATGGGGAGGAATTCTTGGACAAAACCTCAAACAAGGTTTCGGATTCAATATTTTCTACATTGTCATCAATTTGTTTGTGTTGTTCTGCAATACTTTGATTTCACATAGATTAGGAGATGTTGCGCTGTCCCAGTTCGGTCTATGCATACAACTTGAATCCGTGACGTTCGGACTTGTTGTAGGCATAGCCATCGCGGGTATCTCTCAGATTACTCGTATGCAGGGAGAACAAGACAAGGACGGGATGCTTTTTGTCATGCACCGATGCTTGAAGATTGTGATTTGTCTTTTCTTCATCTTGATGTTGGTGTTGATTTTCTGCCCGAGATTGATTTTATCATGTTTCGGAATGAACACGCCCGAGATGGTCAGTACTTGTAGAGTGCCGTTCAGCTGCTTTGGCGTATTTTATCTTTGCTTTGCTTTCCTTGCCGTTTATTCAACGGTGGTAATGCAGCTGATGGGACACGTTGGTGGTAAGATATTCTTTATTTTCGGAATAGGTATTTTTACGGCACTGAATATGTTGGCATGGTCGATAGTATCACCAGAAAAACTGTGGTTTGGATTTATTACCGGTAGTATTCCTATGGTTATCGCTGCATTGGCATACGCATACAGTTTCCATCGTAAAAACAAGGCTTTCACGCGTTTTACGATGCTTGATACTATTCCTGTCCATGTGCGTTTTGACTACAGCATGGATTTCAAACTTACAAGAATGGAAAGTATGCTAAAAGATTTGGAACTCTTCACCGATGTGTGCCAACTACCCAGCCATATTATTGAACATATCAAATACTGCTGCATTGAATTGTGCGACAGCATTGGAGAAAAGCGATTGCGCAACAACATCAAATATTTTGATTTGTCATTTATTGAGACAGACAACAGTTTCCGCTTGATTATAAAGGATAATGGAACCCCCGATAATCCGCTGGAATATGATTATAAAATGGCGGAAAATGTCAAGAAACACGACTATATGCCAACAGAACGCGATACACGTCTTTTCCTCATTCATAATCTTTCTGATAGTATCAAATACAATTTTGTTTTTGGTATGAATATTACCATTCTTGATTGGAGTAAGAAATAAATAGATTTTCTTATGTACCGTAATTAAAACAACTGATACTTTTGCTTGGATAGATTAAAATCAAACTGTCGTTGTGGAGACCCAAATTAAAACCGAAAGACTGTTACTCCGTCCCTGGCGCGAAAACGACGCGCCGACATTGTTCAAATACGCTTCCGGTCCGGAAGTCGGACCGCGCGCGGGCTGGCCGCCGCACCAAAGCGAAGCCGAAAGCTTGGAATTTATCCGCACCATCTTCCACGGCGAAGGCATGTGGGCCATTGTGCTATTGGAGACTGACGAACCCATTGGCTGTGTCGGTTATCTGCCGCAGGAAGCCAGCAATATCCCCATTGGCGAAAACGAAGCCGAAGTCGGCTATTGGGTCGGCGCGCCCCATTGGAACAAAGGTATCTGCACCGAAGCTCTGCACGCCGTGGTAGAATACTGTTTCTGCGAAAAGGGCTTTGCCACACTCTGGGGCGACTACTTCATCGACAATCCCGCATCCCGCCGAGTGATGGAGAAGTGCGGATTCACCGACTGCGACATCGAAACCGAATGTCCCAAGCTCTTAGTGGGCCGCGACAAGAAAGTGCGCGTGATGAAATTAAGGAATCGGTAATGAAAATTTTTATTTTTGCCACCCACAATTTTTAATCAAACTCCATTATGAACCACAAACTATTCCCACATTTCGTCCCTGCCATACTGTCTTTTCTGCTGGTCCTAATAGCGTGCCAACAGCCTAAGGCTCAAGATGTCACCATTCAACAGCTTCGCCAAGCGGATCTCTCGCAATCTATCATCTGCCACGACACGGTGTTTATGGAATCCGAAATATGGATTGACAGCACAAATACTTACGCTGCCGAAGATTCTTTGTGCCTCATTAAATTCGGCCATATAGAACCTATTGGCTATCGTGGCCCCAATTTTCAAAGATTCTATATCCATTACAACAATGTGAAACATCTCGGTAATGGCGACTATCTGGTGAATGGATACACGCGATGCCGCGACACTATCCGCTATTTCTCTGGCCATATCGTGCTGGATTCCGCTTCTACATACAAAGATTGGGAATTTTCCGAATTAGCGGAAGAAGAAGGTACCATCTTTGCCCATTATGTTTTCAACGAAGACACCAACTGCACGGGTGCCGGCATTCTATCCGGACGGGCCTCTTTCGACTATGTCAGGCGTCGCGGGCGATATTACTATGATGCCTTTTGGGCCGTTGCCGACGGCTACTGCAACAACCAGTACGAAGGTACCTGGACATCGTACGATTTGAAACAAAAGGAAAAATGCAACTGGGGCGACTTTCGCATTCCGGACTCCGAAGCGTTTGATACGGGAGTTGCAGAGTTCTATCCCCATGAAAAATATGTTGATTTTGGGTGGAAACTTTATGATGAACTTTTGTATGCACATTGGGGGACGCCACAATATGACTCCCTTCGAAAATTCAATGAAGTAGATGAAACATGGTGGATGCACATTCAAGATTACACCACGCCCTACGCCACGCGACTGCGAGCATTGTTGCGTACACCCAAAGAGGAAATCACTGCTGCAGCACTTTGCGATATCATCCCATTCAGTGAATTGGAGATGAGTATTTATTACAATATTGTTGAAATAGAAGAAGATACCACCAAGCCTTTTGATCTCACAGAAATTATTCGTAAGTACGCGGCGGCCGATAGTGCGAACGTGTTGGAAGCCTATATGCGTATGGGAGAGTATGTAGATGGAGAATTAGCCGAGGCGGTCTTTGACGATTACATCTATTTGTATCATCATCTGCCCCAACGTTTTGCCCAATTACGCAAACTCAGAAGCAAACGGTGGAATGGCGCATTTAATGAGTGGCGGAAATATTATGACGAATGATGATTTGACATGCCTTTGGGTCGCCAGCGTTGAGCTGCCCTAAACAAAGGTGATGTTCTGCGCAAAACACAAAGCGGAGCCGATCTATATCGGTTCCGCTTTGTTTTTGTCGTTTCTGTAACGATTAGTAGTTTTGAACGTTGATTTCGAAATAGGATTGCGGATGAGCACAAGTAGGGCAAACTTCGGGTGCTTTGGTGCCCACTACGATATGACCGCAGTTACGGCATTCCCAAACCTTGACTTCGCTCTTCTCGAATACTTGGGCGGTTTCCACATTCTTCAATAAAGCGCGATAGCGTTCCTCGTGGCGTTTTTCAATAGCAGCCACCAGACGGAATTTCTTGGCTAATTTAGCAAAACCTTCTGCTTCTGCGGTCTTTGCAAAACCTTCGTACATGTCGGTCCTCTCGTAGTTTTCGCCAGCGGCAGCAGCAGCCAAATTTTCAGCAGTGTCGCCAATGCCATTCAATTCCTTGAACCACATTTTGGCATGTTCTTTCTCATTGTCAGCCGTTTGCAAGAAAAGTGCTGCGATTTGTTCGTAACCCTCTTTCTTTGCTTTGGAAGCAAAATAGGTGTACTTGTTTCTTGCTTGAGATTCACCGGCAAATGCGGCTTCCAAATTCTTTTCTGTTTGCGTACCTGCGTACGGATTTGTCTTTTCTTTTTCCATGTTTTATTAATTTAAAAATTTAACTGTTTAAATTATATTGACTATTATTGTTTGTTAGCATCTTGGCAGTTTGGACAAATGCCCTTGAAATAAATCTGCTCTTGTAACATTTTGAAATGCTCACAACACTTTGCATTTAAAAGGTTAACCAAAGATACATAATGTTCAAAGGGCATATCGTAAATCTTACCACACCGCACACATTGAAAATGCGCGTGCGGCTCTATTCTCGCATCCAAGTTCACATTTTTTTCATCAATGTTTAGTACTTGAATGGCCTGTTTCTCTTCAAACAGCTTCAAAGTATTGTAAACCGTGGTCTTGGACAATGTCGGCATGGAAGTATGAAGCGTATCATAAATGGCTTCTACCGTAGGATGATTGCAATTGTTCAACAAATAGTCCATTATTGCAATGCGTTGAGGAGAAGGACGTATGCCTTTGGACAGAAGATATTCCTGAACATTTCTCATGTAAAGCTGTAATGATTACAAAAATAAAACGGTTGCAAAAATATGAAATTTTATCAATCCACAAAATCTTGCAGGAAAGAAAACTATATATATGTTGTTCTGCGTCTCCAATTCGATGAGGTTTTATTTTCAATTTGGGCGGCCCGGCACCGCTACGCACTTTCCACCGCTGTGCCGTCGCGCTTTCCGCACTAACTTGCTGCCTCCCTCACAAAGCGCCGTCAGGCGCATAATTTGTTTCCGATTTGCCCAGATTCGCTTCCCAATAAACCCACCCGTTCTTCCTCCCCGCACGCAAGTAAATGTGCTTCAATCGCTGCCGCGCTCCTTCAGGGCAAACCATTGCCACCAGGGGCGTTCGCAAAAAAGAAAAATACTCGTCCATAATGCCTATTGTTCGTTCTCTTATGGAAGGCGAAGCACTATTTGGAAAAGATTGTTGCCTGTCTTTAAGATGCCGAGTGGGAAATATGGCTCGCGGCTTCAAAGAACAAGAATCCGCTTTAGATTCCAAACTGATGGTGGAATTATTGCCCTTGCAATGATTTTACACCGCAGAGGAATACCACCAAGATTATCTTGACAAAAATCTCAACGGCTATTGCCACTTGGGTCAGGAAGTATTTAAATGGGCGAAAAAGAAGCAAAACAGGTGAAGTTTTATTAAAATTAAAAATTGCTATTTTTGCGCTTCTTTTTGAAGTAATGAATCAAAATCCAGAGCAAAAAGCAAGAGATCAAATTGATAGACTGCTGCAAGCGGCCGGCTGGGTAATTCAATCAAAAGCGAAGATTGATTTCTCGGTTGGTTTGGGTGTAGCTGTGCGCGAATATCAAACGGATGCAGGTCCAGCAGATTATGTTCTTTTTATTGACCGAAAACCTGTTGGCATTATTGAGGCGAAACGCGAAGAAGAAGGAGTAAATCTTACAACGGTAGAAGAACAGTCTGTTCGATATGCCAACGCCAAACTGAAATATCTGAACAACGAGCCTTTGGTGTATGTGTATGAAACCACGGGAACGGTTACGCATTTCACCGATTATAGCGATCCGAAGCCTCGAAGCCGCGTGGTGTTCGCTTTCCATAAACCAGAAACTATCGCAGAATGGATTCGTAACGGAAGAAGTCTCCGTAGCAGATTGCAGGATTTTCCAATATTGGATGAAACTGGCTTACGCCCTGCGCAGATTAAGGCTGTTGTGAATTTGGAGGAATCTTTCAAAAACAATCGTCCTCGCGCTTTGATTCAAATGGCAACGGGCGCAGGAAAGACATTCACGGCAATCACGTTCATTTATCGTTTGCTGAAATTCGCAAAGGCAAAACGGATTTTATTCCTTGTCGATACCCGCAATTTGGGGGAACAGGCGGAACAGGAATTTATGAATTTCAGGCCGAACGACGACAACCGCAAGTTTACGGAATTGTATAATGTTCAGCGGTTGAATTCAAGCTATATAGCGAGCGATAGCCAAGTGTGCATTTCTACCATTCAGCGTTTGTATTCTATTTTGAAAGGCGAGGAATTGGACGAAAGCGCAGAAACCGACAATCCAAATGAATCTACTTGGCTGCAGCAAAAACTAAAGGAACAAAAGGCGGTTCCTGTGGAATATACGGCAAAGGTTCCAATCGAGCAGTTTGATTTTGTCGTAATAGATGAATGTCACCGAAGCATCTACAACCTTTGGAAACAAGTGCTTGATTATTTCGACGCATTTCTGATTGGTCTTACTGCTACTCCTGATAAACGAACATTCGGTTTCTTTAACGAAAATGTGGTGAGTGAATATACTTACGAACAATCGGTGGTAGATGGCGTGAATGTGCCGTACGATGTTTATACCATAGAAACGGAAATATCTAAAAACGGCGGGCTGATCAAGGCCGGTTGGCATATCGATTATCGTGATAAGGCTACCCGCAAGACTCGTTGGCAACAGGTTGACGAGGATGTGGAATACAAAAAGAACGATTTGGATAAATCGGTGGTGAATCCAAGCCAGATTCGTACCGTTATCAGGCAATTCCGCAAGGCGTTGATGGAAGAGATTTACCCGAACCGTTACGACGAAAACGGGCAGTA
>JAZUEE010000226.1:0-3423 GCA_045639985.1 Bacteroidales bacterium | reverse complement strand
GACGCGATGAATCGCAACATCCCGGCTGACGCAATGAATTGTAATCCCGGCGGACGCAATGAATTGCGTCCCTACGGAGGCCCGGGATTTACGTTGTCAGCCACCTAAACCCTGAACCCTAAACCCTGAACCCTCATCACTTCTTCACCACGAATTTGCAGTCGCTGATGCCGGCCTTGGTTTCTACGTGCGCGATGTAGGTGCCGGCGGACAGGTTGCTGACGTTGAGGGTGCAGCGGGTGTCATCCATGGGTAGGATGCCTACGATGGTACCCTGCATGTCGGCTATACAGACGGACTTTATCGGGAAGGCATCTTCGCTCTCGATGGTGATTTTGTCCGTTGCGGGATTAGGCCACAAACGCACATTGACCTTGACACTATGCTCGGCGATGCCCGTGGTGTCTTCCGGCAACGGCTCCGCAAGACTCGGGTCGTAATAATATGCCACAACGGCGCTGGAGTGGTTTGATGGACAGTTTAGATAGATATCACCTAACGAATTCGGCTCTGTAGCTTGCAATAACACTGCAAGATGCGTATCATCCTTTTTCAGGATGCCGTATGAGTCGTTTGTTATTTTTGAAAGACTTGATATTGTATCGTTTTTGATAAAAGTCCCGTCCTTTCGCCATGTAGTAAGAAAAAGCTTTTTTTGATAATTGTCCCAGGTTATGGCCAACACCCTGTTGTTAATAATAGCCGGTTTTCTGGTAATGGCTTGCTTTTGGTTCGGCACGACGCCGTGACTCTGGTACTCTCCCGTCGTAGCATTATACCTTACAAAAAAACCGAGGTTGGTTAACGAATCGGGATATTGAACAAGTGTTTGCTGAGGGTTATCAAAGTATATATGCCCGCCAGTAGAGCATCCGCACCTGCCTAATACGTATATTGAATTGCCATCATACGTGCTTTTCCAAAAATCCACTCCCGCAATATCTGTTGCACCGTTTTGGACCAACGTATGGTGTTGGTTGTTCCATAGCAGCTCTCCCATGGGATTGTATTTCAGTATGAAATTGCAACGTTCTGCCGAAGATATATCGTCCATGGTTGTGTGATGATTGTCATCCCACCATATATGGACGGGAAAGTTGTTTAATTCTCCGCCCGAGCCTGGCATCCATTGATCCAACTTGAGTCTCCCCGTCAAATACATATTATCGTCGTCATCAAACGTCATTCCGTAAAAAAATGGGACAAAGCCGTCCCGGAGCGTATCTTCTTCTATTATGATTGGAGCTATGCCATCCGTGTGGTCAACCAGCAGTTTCGCGAAATCCAATTCCCAGTTCGGAGTGAATTTGAACATGATGCCATTCCAAATAACGCCTGTTTGCGGCGAGGTGCTTCCCGGAAAATACAAGTCATACGTCTTATTGGTGTCTTCATCCACAACGATGGTGTAGGGATATTCCTCTTTATCGTTATATTCTATAGTTGTAAACACGCAGATACTCCCGTCCTCACAGATATGAACCGGTGATATGGTGTTTTCGCACAGATACGACTTCTGTGTGAGAGTATCTGCCCCATTCCAGTAATGCAACCTTGTTATTGCATCTACGAAATGGTCTTCTATCAGATTCCCCTCCAAGTCTAACTGGGCGAAAAAAGTCCACATGGATTTGCGACCTGGTTTGAATGGAGGATGCTGCTGCTCAACAGGAATGCTGCTGCATTGATATTTATACACCAGGGTATCCATATAATACGTCCAAGAATTTTGGGCATCACCAGTAAATGCACAGTTTCCGGCTACATAGACTTTGTCATTTCGGACTTCCATCCATAGAGGAAAGGAAAGTTGAGTGCTGTTTTTCACCACCTTGTACCACAGCATGTTGCCCAAAGTGTCGAATTTGGCCAGCAAAATAGTTTTATCGTTCATGCCGAGTACCGAACCGGCTTGGGTGAATGGGAACGTCATTCCGTCAATGGTCGGATTTCCGCCCATAATGCCATAAACGTAAATGTTTCCTTCCTCATCGAAAGCGGTGTTTGTAATTTCGTTGAAGTAATCACCGAAGGAGCCGTCACCGCCGCTCCAGTAGTGCGCCCACTTCCACTCGCCCTGGGCGGAGGCGGGAATCTGGAGGAGAAGTAGGAATAACGTGAAAATAAGGGTAAAGTGTTTTTTCATATTATTAAAATTTGTTGGTTATTTATCAGGGACTATCGGCGGCACCATTGCCAGACAGGCATAATGTCTATCCGTCGGCCGTCTTCTGTCAAGGTGTCGTTTTGGTTCTCGGTGAGGATGACCCCCTGCGACAGGTCGAACGCCGACATAGCCGACAACAGACCTTTTACCTCACGGACTCGGTTCACATCGTCTATTTCCAGGCATACCTGTATGGCTGCATCCACCTTATTCTTGTGGCTCACCACAAAGTCGCACTCGCTGCCGCGTTCGACAAAGTAGTGTATCTCGCCACCACGGCGCAACAGCTCCAAGTACACCATATTCTCCAACTTTCGGCCAGCATCCTGCGAGAACGAGGTGGTGAGCACCGATTGCAGACCTGTGTCGATGCAATATACCTTTTTGGGATTGAGCTGCTGACTCCTATACGAGTAGCTGAACTTGCTCACAAAGTGGAATAGGTAGGCATCGCTGAGGTATGAAAAATAGTCTATCACCGTCTGGGAAGATTTCACCCCGATGACATCCCTCAGATTGTTGGCACTGGTAAGGCGGGCGCAGTTGCTGGCAAGATAGGTGGCCAGCTTTTTTAGAGGCAGGCTTTCCTTGATACCATAGCGCACCATAATGTCGCGGTAGAGCACGTCCTCGGTTAGCTGTGCCAGCACCTCCTCGTCGCCAAGCTTGAGGTAGGATGGAAATCCTCCATCTGCCATGTATTCTCGAAGGCTGCTGGCACAATACTCCTTGTTGAGATATCCCACGTATTCGCTATAGGAGAACGGATAGAGCGTTTTGGCAATGTGGCGGCCCGTCAGTCGAGTGCCGAGTTCTTTGCTCAGCATAGTGGCATTGCTGCCTGTTACCACCACGTTGTAGCCCTCGTCGAGTTTGCCCATCACATAAACTTCCCAGCCTTCTACCACCTGTATCTCGTCAAAGAAAAGATATTTCGGTTTGTTTTCGTCTATGATGGCATCCAGAAGTCGGAATTGCTCGATGGTGAATCCATACAGACGCGGGGTGTCGAATTTTACATAGATCGAATCGTCCACCCGAGGCTGCAAGAGTTGCCCCACAAGCGTGCTTTTGCCGCATCTTCTGATGCCTGAAATGATGTAGGCAAAACCCGGATAGGGTATCGCTATCTCCGAAAGTTGCTCTCTCGGATAAGAAGTCGAAGAAGCCATAATACGCATTTGTTGCGATATAACGTTCTGTATGTCAGTCTTTGTAATCATAACGTCAATATTTTTTTCAAATGCAAAAATACG
>JAZUEE010000225.1:0-3862 GCA_045639985.1 Bacteroidales bacterium | reverse complement strand
TTTTCACATTTTCACATTTTCACATTATCGCATTATCACATTAACAAATTAGCACATTAACAAATTAGCACATTATATCAATGAACATTACAAATCTCGATCACATTGAAGAACTGTTCCCAGCCAATTTCACGGAGGAGCAGAAGGCAAAGGCCAAAACTCTATTTTACAAAAGAATGTCTATCGCCGCACATCGTTTTTACGGTGGAAAGATGCAGACACTGCCCAAGGCGCCCATTTACGGGTTCAACTGGTTCAACGTATGGTACACGCCCGGTGTTTCGGCCGTATCCACAACTATTCGTGAAGACAACGACAAATCTTTCGAATTGGTCAACCGCGCGAACCTCGTAGCTGTGGTCAGTGACAGCACGCGCGTGTTAGGCGATGGCGACTGCACACCACCGGGCGGTCTCGGCGTGATGGAAGGCAAAGCCATGCTGATGAAATACTTGGGCGGCGTGGATTCCGTGCCCCTCTGTATTGACAGCCGCGACGAAAACGGCGAGCACCAAGCCGACAAAATCATCGAATTTGTGAAGATGGTACAACACAGCTTTGGTGCCGTCAACTTGGAAGACATCTCCCAACCAAACTGCTACCGCGTATTGGACACCTTGCGCGAAGCCTGCGACATTCCCGTTTGGCACGATGACGCGCAAGGCACCGCCTGCGTCACCCTCGCCGGACTGCTCAACGCCCTCAAGATTGTAGGCAAGAAGATGGAAGACATCAAGGTCGTGCTATATGGCGCCGGCGCTGCCAACACCACCATCGCCCGCCTGATGATTACCGACGGCGTACGTCCTGAGAACATGATCATCTTCGACACCAAGGGAACCTTGCACAAAAACAGAACGGAAATCCGCGACGACAAACGTTTCTACCGCAAATGGGAACTCTGCCAAACCACCAACCCCAATTGCGTGGAAGAACAAGCAATCGCCTTCAAAGACGCAGACGTTCTGATTGCCCTCTCCAAACCGGGTCCTGACACCATCAAGCCGGAATGGATTTCCCTGATGGCAGAAAAATCCATCGTGTTTGCCTGCGCCAACCCTGTGCCTGAAATCTACCCGTACAAGGCCAAAGAAGCCGGTGCCTACATCGTGGCCACCGGTCGTGGCGACTTCCCAAACCAAGTCAACAACTCTGTATGTTTCCCATCCATTCTGAAGGGCACGTTATTGGTTTCCGCACGCAAAATCACGGACAGCATGGCCATCTGTGCCGCACATTCCATCGCCAATTACGCGGAGCGCCAAGGTATCACCGCCGACCACATCATGCCGACGATGATGGACGACGACCTCTTCCCAAACGTGGCTGCCGACGTGGCTATGCAAGCCATCAAGGACGGCGTTGCCCGCAAGACACGCACCTGGCAGGAAGTCTATGACATCGCCAAGAAAGACATCGACGAAACGCACACCATCACCCATCTTTTGGAAAAAGAAGGATTCATCCAACAATTCCCTGAAGAGACCATCCGCGAAATCGTCAACCAAGTGTGCGCCGAACTCTAATGGCTAATTCCGAACTATATCATAATGTCCAACCCTTTATTCAGTTGGGCGAAGTCCTCCGAAATGCCGCTCTCATGGAGCAGCATTTCGGCGCGACTTTTATCAGCCAGCATCAACGCAACGGCTGGTTCACCCCATTTTTCTGCCAACAAGCCCTAAATACCATTGCCGAGCTGCTGACAGAAGAATCCCTACTATCTTTTATTGAACATTATACACAACGAGATTTGCATTGGAACCAGCGTAAAAAAGTGGCCGTACTCCCAGCCGGCGACGTTCCTTTTTCCGCTTTCCGCGACATGCTGTACATTTTGGTAAGCGGCAACGACTTTGTCTGCAAGCAGTCCCAACAAGACACCCTGCTTTTGCCCGCACTCGTCCGCCTTCTGATTGAGCAAGACAACACGTTGCAGGAGCGCATCTGTTTTACGGAAAAATTATCCGATTTTGATGTCGTCATTGCAGACGGAAAAGCTTGTAACAGCGACCTTTTCGAGCGCTACTTCCAACGATTTCCACACATCATTCGCTCGCAGAAACCTGCCGTAGCCATACTCTCGGGAGAGGAAACGGAAGAGGAGCTCCGCGCTTTGGCACAAGACATTTACCTATACTTCGGACTCGCGCCACGCTCCATCACAAAACTATACGTGCCCGAAGGTTATGATTTTGTACCCTTCTTACACATTTTAAACGAAGAAAGCCAGCCCATCGCCGACCATAACCAATACCTCAACAATTTGGATTATCAGAAAGCCATCCGGCTGATGAGTTCTAAATATTATATGGACGCAGGTACTTTCCTTTTGGTGGAAGACAACGATAGTGCAGCCGCCATTTCCGTTATACATTATAATTATTATAGTAAAACTGAATTTCCCAACCCTGATGCGGAAATTATAGAAACCAAGCACAGCGCATGTACCTTCGGAATGGCTCACCACCCTGCTCTATCCGATTATCCGAACGACATTGACGTCATGCAATTTTTAGGAAGATTATGAAAAAACGCATTATCATCACCCTGTTTTTCGTAGTAGGCATCACCTCCATCATGCTGATACTTGCCATTTTCAATCTCTACAAAGAAGCCGAAAAAGTTCAGCGGAGCATTTTCGTCAACCAGGTACTAACCGCCGGTGACGCCATTATCAACCATATTGATGCAGTCATCCTGAACGACACATCGGATTTGGCTTTAGACACTATGGATATTGTTGACAGCGACACTTCCGAAGTGATTTCCATCCAACACACCCGTAAATTTGTCTTGGATTCCGTATCGGGCCAACCGGTCGGCGTCATCAAATCTGTAATTTTTGTCAAAGAAGACAACGCTCGTATTGTTGACAATGACACGGAATATTTCAGCAATGCCTTTCGAAAATTGTTTCCGTTGTACAATGACCCGTGGTTGCCCAAGAGCATCAAGAACAACAATGCTCCGACCACCGTCAGTTTCTCCGACCCCAATTTAGTACAATTGGATAGCGGGACCATATCCTTGTTGAATGAAGAAGCACTATATAAAATTATCCGTGAAGCGCTTATGGCGGAGAACATCAAAGCCCGTTTTGATTTTGCCTTATACAATGCGTTTACCACGGATTTCATCATTGAGCCGCAAAGCATCCTTCCCGAGCAGATGTTGCAGAGCGAATATGTCTTCCGCTTGAAATACAACGAAAAAGTCAGCTCGCCACACTATATCATTCTCTATTTCCCGACCGAGCGCGGTATCTATTTGGAACGAATGAGCACCATCGTCATCCTCATTCTCAGTTTGATAGCCGTCTGTTTCACCATTTCGTTCGTGGCGCTGTATTCTTTGTACAGGCAAAAAAAACTGTCGGAAGTCACCAACGAATTTGTCAACAACATGACCCATGAGTTCAAGACCCCCATCTCCACTATTTCACTTGCCTGCGAAGCCCTTTCAGACCCGACGTTGCATAGCGACGCTTCCATGCGGGAGGCCTACATCAACATCATCCGAGACGAGAATGAACGGTTGAAGAACATGGTCACCAACATCTTGCAAATCGCGCAATTGAAAAAAGGACAGGTAAAGATGAACGTGGAGTTATTAGACATGCACGAACTTATCCATAAAGTGACGGATAGTATCTCCTTACAGATTTCCGCCGCCCAAGGGACTTTGAACTTCGCACTCAATGCCGACGAACATACCATTTTCGGGGATCGTTCTCATTTAGAGAATGTTGTCATCAATCTTTTGGAAAACGGAATCAAGTATTCCAATGGAGCCCCAGAAATCCTAATAAACACACAGGTACAAGGCAAATACTTCCTCTTGTCGGTAACAGATAAGGGTA
>JAZUEE010000224.1:0-5262 GCA_045639985.1 Bacteroidales bacterium | reverse complement strand
GTAAAATTTAGGAAAAGAGGAGGTATTTTTTGTGAAAAAAATACTAAGTATCACATTAGCTATAATGCTCATGATTATGGCGGTGCCATATGTCACATTCGCGGCGGATTATGAAGCCGTGGAATGGACCACGATTGAACTTGGCACCCCATATACAACGGCTGTATCTGCTACAGATCCATATATTAATTGTGTCGGATGGAGCGGATACGCCAAAGGTTTTTCTGTTGCTTTAGAAGCATCCAAGGCCTATAGGATTACAGTGGAGAGTAGCGATCCAAATGCGGCATACATTGACAGATTGACTGCCGTTTTAAACGGTTCTCTTTCTGGGGACTTAGATGATGATTTTTTGGCCATAAGTTCTAATGCGTCAGGGAATGTTACATATGTCTCGAACGTATTTGATTTTGCTCCAACAAAATCTGGCAACTATAAAATCCTTACGTGGGGATGGAATGTAGATAGAGATGATGATTATGGCGTCCAAATTTATGGAGGCCAAGTCAAAATTACAGTTGAGAAACAGCCAGATTACTCGAAAGATATTGCCTGCGCTCAAGATTTCATTGATGCCCTCGACGATATTGCTCTCGGTGATTACGGAGACATATGTCTGAATTTTGTTGATGATGTGGACATGTCTGGAATTGATTTCTATCCCATTGAATTGGAAAGATGTATTACAGTCAAAGGCAACAACCATACGATTACTGGTCTAGAAAACCCATTGTTTGGAGGACTGAAACATCTTAATGCTTCTGATTTAACGATAGATTTTAATTATAAGAGCACAAGCGGTGAAGGATGTATTGCTGCTTTGTGCCGTTATGTTGAATCTTGCGATGTAAATAACTGCCATGTGTCGGGTTCTATTGATATTTCTGGTAACACCTACGATATTTATTGTGTAAGCGGACTAATTAGTGACATTGAAGATGGACCGTCTACAATAAAGGACTGCTCTACCGATGTTGACATTTCCATTGACGCTTCCGAAATATACGCTGGCTGTGGTGTGTATGACATCGGAGGATTGGTAGGATATGTAGAATATGACACCCTATTTTCTGGTTGTTCAGCAGAAGGTTCTATTACGATAAACAATCTGAAAAATCATGCCGGCTATATTGGTGGCTTCGCAGGTTACTTTGAAGATCGAGAAGTGTGCGACAACTGTTCTGCTGATGTGGATATTACCATTAACACGACTGGCGACCTTGCTCAAGCAGGTTATACTGGCGGCTTTACAGGGTATATTGATGAGGCTTGTGTTTTTAGTAACTGCTGGTCAGCAGGTTCCATTAACATAGAGGGCAAGCATAATGGTTGTGAATATATTGGCGGATTTAACGGCTACTCCCATTGCTGTGGCAATACACACTGCTATAACTGCTATTCCATCACAGATATTAAGGGCGGATCAGAGTATGTAGGCTCCTTCTTTGGCTCTGCTTATGAGAATGACACCTTTAAAAACTGTTATGCAGCCGGGGACGTTACCTTTATGAATTATGATGGTACAGAAGGCGGCACATACAATGGTCTCTTTATTGGTGGAACCTATTATTCGGATTATGAAGTTAATATTGAAAACTGTTTTGTAAAGAAAGATATGAGTGGCGAAGATGCTCCAAAAATAATCGATTTTGATGACACGGACCTAGATTCCATTGATATTACGGAAGTGGATTTCTCCGA
Organism: Bacteroidales bacterium; assembly: GCA_045639985.1. Taxonomy (GTDB): domain Bacteria; phylum Bacteroidota; class Bacteroidia; order Bacteroidales; family WCHB1-69; genus F23-D06. The sequence continues at coordinate 3,561 of JAZUEE010000224.1, read as the reverse complement.
TAGTGATGCGGTTGCCAATATGACAAAAGCACTTAATGACAAACGGGATTCCATTGTTGACGAAGTAAACGAATTCTTAGGCGAAAATTCCGAATTTGATTATACAATTCGTCTTTTTGCCTGGGGCAAGACAAATGAAAAGAATGGTCCAATTTTTGCTAACCGTACCGTTCGCTTCTTAGACGAAAATGGCAATGAAATTTTAGTGCTTAACAATCTCAATGACGGAGACAATTTTAGTTCCTTGGCTCCAGCTGTTCCAGCAAAAGAAGGATATACTGGAAAATGGGATACCAACTTTATTGTAGATGGAGATATGGATGTTTATGCCGTCTATGAGAAAGACAGCAACAATAGCGATCCGGGAAGCAAAGACCCAGGAAACAACAACAATAACAACAATAACAAAAACAAGGAAAAAGATGTTCCAACCAGTCCAGAAACTGGAAATTCTGACATCATCCTAATGGTTCTTTCCGTATTGCTTGTTGTGAACATGGGCCTCATTGTGAAAGTTCGTGCAAACAAAGTGAAATAAGCATAAAACAATGAAAGTGGCGATAGATTTCTATCGCCACTTTTTCTTATTAAAAATCTTTGTTTTTTCTTGTTTTTAAGAATATATAAGAGTATAATGTACTTTGTATAATTATAAAAAAGATTTATGAAAGAAGAGGGGACAATTATGCAGATTGCTTTAATTGCACACGACGACAAAAAAGAATTAATGGTACAGTTCTGTATTGCCTATTGTGGCATCCTCGCAAAACACGATTTATGCGCGACAGGAACTACTGGAAAGTTGGTTGCTGAAGCTACTGGATTAAAAGTAGAACGCTATCTTCCAGGAGCGCAGGGAGGGGATCAACAAATCTCTGCTCGTGTCGCATGTGATGAAATTGACCTTTTGCTTTTCTTCCGTGACACATTGACCGCCAAGACGGATGAGCCAAATGACAACGATATGTTGCGCCTTTGTGATACACGTTGCATTCCGTTTGCCACGAATATTGCTACCGCTGAAGTGCTTATTCATGGTTTGGAACGTGGCGACCTTGATTGGCGTGATATTGTCAACCCAAAGAAAAAATAAGAAATCCTTAGGAGATACATTATATGGAATTGTTAACCAAAGCCCCTCGTGGCACCCAAGATGTTTTGCCATCCAGCAGTTTTGAATGGCAACATGTGGAAAGAACAGTATTGTCCATTGCCAATGATTTTGGATTCCGCGAGATTCGCACACCGGTTTTTGAACACACGGAGCTCTTCCAACGTTCTGTCGGAGAGACGACGGATGTTGTTCAAAAAGAAATGTATACATTTGAAGATAAAGGAAATCGATCCATCACCCTTCGACCGGAAGGAACGGCAGGCGCAGCACGCGCCGTGCTCGAAAATGGATTATTAGGCGGTGCATTGCCACTGAAGGTTTCCTATGTTACTTCTTGCTATCGTTATGAAAAGCCACAGGCAGGTCGTCTTCGTGAGTTCCATCAATTCGGCGTGGAATGCTTCGGAGCATCTTCTCCTACGGCAGATGCAGAAGTAATTGCTTTGGGACAAGCCATTATTAATGAGTTCGAAATTCCAAATGTGACGCTGTATATTAACTCTATCGGATGTCCAGAATGTCGAGCAAATTATCAAAAGGCACTAAAAGAATTTTTTGAATCTCACAAAGAGGATCTTTGTGAAACATGTCTTGGAAGATTAGAACGCAATCCCATGCGTATTTTGGATTGCAAATCCAAAGTTTGCTCTTCCATCGCAGAAAATGCGCCGGTTATTCTTGATTATCTATGTGATGATTGCAAAGAGCATTTTGAAGGTGTAAAAGGCTGCTTAGAAGCAGCAGACATTGCTTACGAAATCGACCCACGTATTGTGCGCGGACTTGATTATTACACCCGCACTGTATTTGAGTTTGTTTCTCGTTCAGATGCCCTTGGTTCTCAAGCTACTGTTTGTGGCGGCGGCCGCTACGATGGCCTCATTGAAGAACTGGGCGGGCAGAAAACCCCAGCATTAGGTTTTGGTATGGGTTTGGAACGTCTTATTCTAACGCTTAAAGATGCAGGATATAAGTTCCCAGAAGCCCCAAAATGTGAGTTATATTTGGCTCCTATGGGAGATGCTGCTGCAAAAGAATGCTTTGCTATTGCCACACAACTTCGCGCTGGCGGAGTGGCCGTGGAAACGGATGTAGTGGGCAGAGGCTTAAAAGCACAAATGAAATATGCAGACAAATTGGGCGCTCGATATACGATTGTTGTGGGGGACAACGAATTGGCATCCCGCACGGCCCAATTAAAAGATATGGAAACAGGCGATGTAACAGAAATTGCCTTAGACGAAAGTTTATATACGACATTATACAACCGTTCCTTGGACCGCCAGCTTTCCGATATGGCAGAGCTCTTTGGCCAAGTGGCAGAACAATAAGGAGGCCGTTTCAATGGCGGAAACATTACAAGGACTTCATCGCACCCACTATTGTGGTGTGCTCAGAGCAGAACACATTGGTCAAGAGGTTACTCTTTGTGGTTGGGTACAACGCCAAAGAGATATTGGCCAATTGATCTTTGTGGATTTACGTGACCGTACGGGTATTGCACAGTTGGCTTTTGACGATGCAACCGATCGCGACGTCTTCCAAAAAGCGTTCACTGTTCGTGGTGAGTACGTGTTGGCTGCTCGCGGAATTGTACGCGAACGTTCTTCAAAAAACCCAGAAATTCCAACTGGTGATATTGAAATTGCTGTGGAAGAATTGCGCATTCTCAATAAAGCAGAAACACCACCTTTTGAAATTGTGGAGAACAGCAATGCATCGGAACTTTTGCGTTTACAATATCGTTATTTAGATTTGCGTAGACCAGATTTGATGAAAAATCTGTTGTTCCGTAACAAGGTGGCAAAGATTGCACGTGACTTCTTCTTTGAAAATGGATTTGTGGAGATTGAAACTCCTATGCTTATCCGTTCTACTCCAGAAGGCGCTCGTGACTTCTTGGTACCATCTCGTGTACACAATGGTAATTTTTACGCATTACCACAATCCCCACAGTTATACAAACAGTTAAGTATGGTGGCTGGATTTGACCGCTATATTCAATTGGCTCGTTGCTTCCGTGACGAAGACCAGCGTGCGGATCGTCAGCCAGAATTTACCCAAATTGACATGGAAATGTCCTTTGTGGATGTAGAAGATGTATTGAGCATTGGCGAGCAATTTATGGAAACATTGTTCGAAAAAGCATTGGGTGAAAAAATCACATTACCTCTTCCACGCCTTACCTATACAGAGGCTATGGCCCGTTATGGTTCTGATAAACCAGATACCCGTTTTGGTATGGAATTGCAGGATATCAGCGACCTTGTAAAAGATTGCGGTTTTGGTGTCTTTACCTCTGCCATTTCTGAAGGTGGCGCCGTTGGGGCTATTGTTGCTAAGAATGCTGTATCCACTTTAACAAGAAAAGAAATCGATAAATTGACCGAAATGGTGCGTGGCATTGGAGCAAAAGGTCTTGCTTGGGCTCGTCTTAATCCGGATGG
>JAZUEE010000223.1:0-10257 GCA_045639985.1 Bacteroidales bacterium | reverse complement strand
CAAATTCTTCAATGTAGTAATGACGGAATAGACGTGTGGTCTCTAAGACGGTTTTGCCCTTGCGGAATTCTTCGTTGTCTGGAGTGACACGTTGTCGAATGGTAATGGTGACGTCTCCGCGGTGAATGCAGGTGTCGTGTTTCGGGAACATGTCTCCGATGCCGTGTGTGACGATAGGGATAATGTCTAAACCAAGTTGCTCTGCCAAGTGAAAAGCGCCTTGATGGAAACGGAGAATGTTGTGCTCCACCGAGCGCGTGCCTTCTGGGAAGATGAGTACGGAATAGCCCTTTTCAACCATCGCTTTGATTTTCGGAAAATTGGAATCCATACCGTAGGAGGCGGGCAGATAGTCGGCATGGCGAAGAATACGTCTGTAAAGAGGTGTGTTCCAGGCCCAGTCATTGGTGAGCACAATGATTTTAGGATAAAGAGACAGCGTATAAAGCAGATCGAAATGCGATTGGTGGTTGCAGATGATAATGGCCGGTTTCGAGAAATCCTCGTTGTGCGGATTGAGCACGCGGAATGTGGAACGAGGAATACGGTAGGCCGTGGACAGCATCATCTTTTTGAGAAGTTTGTGGTATTTCAACTTGTTTTCGTCGGTCCGTTTGCCCAACGTCAGCCAAATGAAACCACCACACGATAGCACGACGACGCCAAAGAAAAAATATGGGAACCCGATAACACTGCGGAACAAACTGCCAAGGGTGACGGGTTGACGACGCGGACGGCCTTTTCGCATAGTCATCCATTTGAAAATAATGGGCGGCAGTACGTACGCCATCAGCACTACGGAAAACATGCCTATCATGGTAACCTCCGCCAGTGATTTCATGGCTGGATGTTTGGCAAATATCAACATGCCGATGCCGATGAACATAATGGAAGCGGATAGAATAATGCTGTTTTTGAATTGCGACAGCATTTTACGTCCGTATTTGTATTCGTAAATCAGCCCTTCCGTAACGAATATGGAATAGTCGTCACCCATGCCGAAAATAAAGGTGGCCAGAATGATATTGACAATGTTGAACTGTACGCCGGCCATTCCCATAATGCCCAAAATCCATATCCATGCGGTGAAAAGAGGCAAAAAAGCCATGACGCTCAACTCAATACGCCCAAAAGTGCATACGAGGAACACGAAAACAAGAATGCCGCAAATGTAGAGCACGTGGTCGAAATCTTTGGAGAGCGCATCTACCAGACGTGAAGCTATGGAACTGTCGGTAAATGCAAATGCGTTTTGCGAAGCATTTCGGTTGAAGTCGGCTTCAAAGGTGTCCGAATGACTTTTATCGACTTTCAAGACGTTGTAAATCATTACTCTTCCATTTTCTTCGGTAATGTAGTTCTGGGCCAATTTATCCCGGATGAGGTTGAAATGGGAAGCGTCTTGTGGCTCATACGTGTTGTTAATGATTTCCAGACAAGGCAGGAATGCCTCTGGGTTGAATCCGTTTTCTCGGGCGGCCATATCCATGTCGGCGCAGAATTGTTCGCGACGAGTTTTCCAAAATTGATTCCAACGTTCTAATTTTTTGGTTTGTAGTTCTTTGGAAGGAATAAAGGAACCAATGCCGCTGATGCTCTGAATGTGCGATGAATATTCTTGTTTGGAGGCAATTTGTTTTTGAATGAAGTGCTGCACTTCTTCGTTGTGCTGCAAGGCCTCGTCCAATGTCTTGCCTTCGGCAATGCAGTAAACGGTACGGACGGACGTGTCAGAGACAGCACGCAGTTCTTCAAATTGGCGTTGCTGCTCCTGAGTCATATAGTTGATATGATGCATGTTAGTGTCAAACGATGTCTTTTTGCTGAATATGGCGAAAAGAATAGTGAGAGCCACAATGCCCACAAACAGTCCTTTGATGTTCTCGGGTTTGAACTCGGCAACGGGACGGAAAGCTAATCCGCGTTCTTTGCCTTGGAAGTGCTTGCCCATCAAATGCGGGAGGAAAATCAGCACAAACAGGATGGTTCCGACGAGAAGCAATGCGGAGAATAGTCCCAAATCCTTCATGGCAGGTGAGTTGATGAACAACAAACTGGCAAATGCGCCCACCGTGGTTATGTTCCCGATAAGTAACGGTGTGACAATGTCTTTGATGATTTCTTCTTTGTCATCTGTCCGCTTGAAATGGGATAGGATGTGTATGGGGTAGTTGATAGCCAATCCGATGATGATGGAGGACACCCCGATGGCAATGACGGAAACGGGATTTTTGACAAGGGCGATGATGCCGAGCGCGAAAATGCCGCCGAAAAGGGTTGATACAAAGATGAGGAGAATGCTGCGGGCATTGCGATAGTAGTAAATGAGTAGCGCCAAAATGAAAATCAAAGCCAGTCCGATGGCGGTAAAACTATCCCTTTTAATCTGCTGTGAATTTGTCAGGGATACTTCGGAAGCACCGAAGCTGCTGACGCGAATCTCCCCGCCCGTCTTTTTCATCACTTCCTTAGCGGCGTGGTTGATGTCGTCAATAAGCACGGCGTTGTTCTTGGTTTCGCTAAGTGGGTAATTCGAGCTGATGATGACAAGGGCTTCGTTGCCTTCTTTGTTGAAGATGTGGTCGTTTTCCGTATGGATGCCTTCGTCCATTTTGAAAGCATCTAAGGATTGCAGCACGCGGGCCGAGAAAAACATCGGGTCGCGCTGGATTAGGGTGCGCATGATGGGTACAGGAGAGGCAATCAGCTGCTTGTCGTTGGCGAGCTGTCGTCGAATATTTTCCAATGAGAGAAGTGTGTCCATGCGGGCATAATCTTCTTCTGTGAGAAAATAGGGCATGTTGTCCAAGACAAATTCCGTTACTTCCGCAATTTGTGAGTCGTCAACCGTGTGTAGGATTTCTTTGATGTGATGGGCGGTGTCCCGTTGGCCGAGTGCTTCTGCAAAAAGGTCGGCAGCTTCAGACAAACGCTCTATGTCGGCTTCTTTGGTTGTGTCGGCCATGGCAATGTTGACCATGATTTTGTTGTCGCCGCCAAGATGCTCGTAGGCATAGTTGACCCGCTCGTTTTGCTTGTTGTTTGGCAAAAAACTGCTGATGTCTTCTACAAAAGAGAGATGCAGGGCGCTAAATAGACAAAGTGCCACAATCAGTAGCAATGTTCCCCACATTATCGCCGGTCTTTTAGAAAAAAAATGGAATATCGATAGGAAAAGACGTTTCATTATTGGGTGTTTTGCAAAGGGCGGCAAATGTAGAAAATTCTATGCTTCCATCCGTTTCTGCAAGGTCTTTTAAAGCTGATAATATTTTGTATATTTGCGGGCTTTTTACCAGTTGTTGTTAAAATGCTGATTGTCAATATTATATAATATATAACAAGAGATAAAGAATATGAAACTTAAGCTCATCTACCCGAAATGGAAAAAACTTCCCGGCCAAACGACCTTCAACCTGCCGCCTCACGGACCAGTGGTGTTTGCCGCTACACTGCCCGACTATGTGGATGTGTCATTCACCGATGAGAACGTGGAAGATTTAAACATGGACGAACCTTGCGACATCGTGGCCATCAGCATGATGCTGACCACCCAGGTGAAACGGGGTTGGGCCATTGCCGATGCGTACAGGGCCAAAGGCATTCCCGTTATGTTTGGCGGTATTTCCACCATGCTGCATGCCGAAGAAACCCTTCTGCACGCGGATTCCATCTTCCTCGGAGAATCTGAAGGACGTATGGAACAAGTCATGGAGGATTTCCAAAACGGACAGTTGAAGAAAGTTTATAACTACATGGGACACCAACCCGACATCGCATTAGTAGGTCCCGCACGCCGCGATTTGTACAAGCGCGAACTGTATAACCACAAAGGCGTGCAGATGGTGGATCTGTTCCACGCTTCCCGCGGTTGCCGCTTCAGCTGTTATCCGTGCGCCGTGTCTTACCTCGGAGGCCGCTGTTTCCGCCCGCGTCCCATCGATAAAACCATCGCCGATTTAGAGACTATTGACAATAACCGACTTTTTATCGTCGATAACTCATTGGCTCAAAACAAGGAGTGGGAAATGGACCTTTTCCGTGAAATGATTCCGCTCAAGAAAAAATGGATCAGCCATACTATAGAAGATGACCCGCAGGTGCTGGACCTGGCCGCGCAAGCTGGTGCCTGGTACGTCTATCAGGCCGTATATGACACGTCCGATTATATCAAGGAACGCGTGAAAAGATACCACGATTACGGCATTGGCGTAGAAGGAACCATCCTTTTGGGGTTGGATAATCAAACGGAAGACGATATCCTTCGCCTTATTGACTTCCTGCTCAAGATAGACCTCGACCTTGCCGAATTCACCATTTTGGCACCGTTCCCACACACCAAAGCGTATGACGATCTGATGCGCCAAGGCCGCATCTTCGACCACGATTGGGATCATTACAATGCCGGACAAGTGGTTTATCAGCCCAAAAACATGACGCCCGAGCGTCTGCAGGAACTCTACGAATATGCTTGGAAATCCTTTTACCACGATGAAACACAAGAGGAAAAGATGTTCAAACTGTTCACCAAAGTGATGCTCCGCGAGATGGAAGACGGCACGTACCGTCCCCGCGACCGCAAACTTGCCAACCAAAGTTTCGGCAAACAGGTGGATAGAAGCAAAAGCCACTTCAACGAATTTTAAAGATGCGTATCTCATTATCGCATTATCACATTATCACATTACCGCATTAAAATATGAAAGTTCCCGAAAGATATTACGATGAAATATTTGAATTTGCTGGCCAATGGGACATGCCCAGTGCCTGTGGATTGAAAATTATACCCAAGGAAGGCAAGACATACGTCATCACCACAGAACTTTATCAGGAGAATCCCGGCTCGTCCATAACGTATGCTGGAGCATCCCTGATTAGGCAGATTTGTGAAAGAAAAGGTTTGGATATGCAAGACATCGTCTATATTGAATGCAATCCCAATACCAATTCCAAGCTCTCTTTTTATGATGAGGAGATGTTTGAAGTAAGTTATGTTGTGGAAAATGGCATGCCGAAAGATTTGACGTACAAACAATTATCGGCTGACGAAATCAAGCGAATAGTTAATAATGAATAAAAATGAAAAAGACATTATTCAGTATTCTTGTTTTTCTGCAATTTTGGTCATGCTTCGCACAAACCCAAACAATAAGGTTATGGCAGGACGTAAAAGGCATGAAGTCGCAGCCGACCAAACTCTATTGCTATTTGGCACCGGCAGAGAATAATACGGGAATTTCCGTAATTGTATGTCCGGGAGGTAGTTACAGTCATACGATGGGCATTGCCACGGAAGGATTTGCGGTGGCGGAATGGCTAAACAGCCAGGGTATAAGCGCATTTGTGTTGAAATATCGCGTGGGCTCGCAGGGTTATCATCATCCCGCCATGATTGAAGATGCGCAGATGGCCATCCGTTATGTGCGTGAACATGCCAAGAATTTTAACATTGACCCGGACAAATTGGGAACCATGGGCTTTTCCGCAGGCGGCCATCTCGTCACGATGACGGGCGCTTTTGCCAAAGAAAATTACCTCGCCAAATATGGATTCGATGATAAAATCTCGCTTCGTCCCGATTTTGTGGTGCCGGTTTATCCAGTTGTCTCTATGATGGATAACATTGCCCATAAACGCTCCAGACGGAATCTGCTCACACACCATTACACTCCCGAAGATCAGTCCAAATTCTCTATGGAGTTCGCTATTCCGAGAAACATGCCACCAGTATTTCTTGTGACGGCTAAAGACGACCCCGTAGTGATGTATCAAAACAGTGTGGAATTGGATCGAGCTCTAACAAAAGCATACGTGAAGCACAAATTCCTGCTTTACGAAACTGGCGGTCATGGCTACGGAATGAGCGAGGAACTTGCCCCGGAAGCCGGAAAATGGAAATACGAATTTGTCAAATGGTTGAAAGACGCCCTGCGAAAGTAGGTGCCAAGTTTCAGGTTCCAGGTCTCAAGTTTCAGGTTACAGGTTCAGGATAATCACTGCCGAAGGCTTTGTTCCGAACATTCAATAGAAAATTAAAAAATCAAATAGATACATCCGAATAACTCATAATTTACATGATGAATTTCAAACCCGAAATAGAATTTCAGCCGAAGGCCGTAATAAAGGCCTTCCAAGAGGAAAAGTTGATAGAACAGTTGGCTTATCTGAAGGCATACTCGCCTTTTTATCAGAAATCGTTTGCCGACAACAACATCGACATCCGCAAAATCAGCAAGTTGGAGGACCTCCAATATCTGCCTTTTACGGATAAAAAAGACCTTCAATTGCACAATTGGGACTTCCTTTGCGTTCCTAAAGAGCAAATCGTGGATTACATCACGACTTCCGGTACGTTGGGCGATCCGGTTACGTTTGCCTGCACGGACAAGGATTTGGAACGTTTGGCATACAATGAAGCCATTTCGTTTACTTGCGCCGGCCTTGACAAGAACAGTGTCCTGCAGTTGATGACCACTATGGACAAGCGCTTTATGGCCGGTCTGGCCTATTTCTTGGGCTTGCGTAAAATGGGAGCCGCCGTTATCCGCGTGGGAAATGGCATTCCCGAACTTCAGTGGGACACTATTTCCCGTATCAAACCCGACACGGTGATGTGCATCCCGTCGTTCATCTTGCGCCTCATCGAATATGCCGAAAACAACGGTATCGATTATAGAAATTCTTCTATCAAACGTATTGTCGGTATTGGAGAAGGGTTGCGAGACCAAAATTTCGAATTGAACTCGTTAGGTAAAAAAATCAAAGAGAAATGGGATGTGGATCTCTATGCAACTTATTCTTCCACAGAGATGTCGGCGACGTTTTCGGAGTGCGAATATGGTTGCGGTGGCCATCATCATCCGGAGTTGCTGATTGTGGAAATTATCGGCGAGGATGACAAACCCGTTCCAGAGGGCGAAGTCGGTGAAGTAGTGATAACCACGTTAGGTGTTACAGGCATGCCGTTGCTCAGATTCCGCACAGGCGACATGGCCTGCATTCATCCGGAACCCTGTCAATGTGGCCGACAAACGTTCCGCATCAGCCCCATCATCGGTCGAAAAAATCACATGATAAAGTATAAAGGTACGACGTTGTACCCACCTGCCATGGCCGAAGTTTTGACGAATGCCAACTATGTGGAGAACTATTACATCACGCTCAGTACCAACAAGGATACGGAAACGGATGACGTAACCATCACTATCGGATTAAAATACAAACCAGATTTTGATGTGGTGAAAGATTTGAAGGACCGTTTCCGCGCGAAAATCAGAGTGGCTCCCCGTATTGTCATTGACGAAGTGGACAATGTTCATCAAGTGAATTTCCCGGCAATGAGCCGCAAGCCCGTTACTTTTATTGATAAAAGAGGAAAATAAATTGCTCGCTGATAATAGGTAGAATGATGTTTGAAGAAATCCGTCCATATAATGACAAGGAGATTCCTGAGGCCATTGCCAGAGTGGCTGCGGACCCGATGTTTGGAACGATTATTCATTATCTTTTCCCTGAAGAAGATGTTGAAACATTCCGTCTGCAGTTTTTGCAAATAAAAACAATTCGGGATTTTCAGGAAAAAGTGATGTTGCGAGCGGTTAGCAGTATCGTAAGCCAAACGGCATCCGATTTTAGTTGTGACGGATTTGAAAAGCTGAATCCCGAAAAAAGGTATCTGTTCTTGGCCAATCATCGTGATATTGTGCTGGATGCGGCTATTCTACAAGTGGTGCTGAACCAGTATCATCACGAAACCTCGGAAATCACGTTCGGCAACAATTTGATGCAGGGACAACTGATTATAGACATCGGCAAGATGAACAAAATGTTCCGCATTATCCGAAGTGGCTCCATGTACGATTTTTATCGTAATCTTCAGCAGGTGTCGGCATATATGCGATTCGCGTTGCTGCAAAAACGACAATCTGTTTGGATTGCCCAACGCAACGGACGCACCAAGGACGGCTCCGACAAAACAGAACCGGCTTTGCTCAAAATGCTTTCCAAAAGCAGCGATAAGCCGTTTGCGGATAACTTGAACGAACTCAATATTACGCCTGTCATTATATCCTATGAATACGAACCTTGTGATTTTTTAAAAGCGCAGGAATTGTATATATCACAATACCAGCCATATATAAAGGATGTCGGCGAGGATTTGCATAGTATATTGAGAGGAATAACGCAGCAAAAAGGCCGCATCCATTTGTCCGTTGCTGACACCCTTACGTTGGAGGAATTGAACGAATGTGGCCGTATGGGTAAAAATGCTCAATTTGGAAGTTTGGCACAACTCATCGATCAACGAATCTATAACCAATACAAACTCTTTCCGACGAATTATATCGGATATGATTTGCTGAATGAAACAAACAGGTTTTCAAAATGCTACACGGCTGACGAAAAGTTACAGTTTGAAGAACGAATGAATGCGGGGTTGGCAATTTTGTCTGGCGAGCAGGAAGAATTGAGAAATATTTTCCTTCAGATATATGCTTCCCCAGTAATGAATTGTAAATAATAATAGTAAGAATATGGAAAACGCACAATTTATTGATTATGTAAAGATCTTTGGACGTTCAGGTAATGGCGGATCCGGTTCGGCGCATTTGGCTCGTACTGCAAATACGCCCAAAGGAGGCCCTGATGGCGGTGATGGGGGCAAGGGCGGTAGTGTTATCGTGCGCGGCAATAGCAATTTGTGGACGTTGTTGCATCTTCGTTATACCAAGCACATTTTTGCCGAAAATGGTGGCAATGGTCAAAAAAACAAGTGCTTTGGTAAAAACGGGGCTGATGCCATTGTGGAAGTCCCACTTGGTACAGTTGTCAAACTGGTTGAAACAGATGAGGTTATTGGCGAGGTCCTGGAAGATGGCGAAGAACTGGTGGTTATGAAAGGCGGACGCGGAGGACAAGGCAATGTCCATTTTAAAAGCGCTACCATGCAGACACCGCGTTTTGCGCAACCCGGCGAGTTGGGAACCGAAGGATGGCTGTCTCTCGAATTGAAAGTTTTGGCTGATGTGGGATTGGTTGGTTTTCCCAATTGCGGAAAATCCACCCTCATCAGTATGCTTTCCAATGCTCGCCCGAAAATCGCGAACTATCCCTTTACCACGTTAACCCCTAATCTCGGTATGGTGGCCTATCGTGACTACCAATCTTTCGTTATAGCTGATATCCCGGGAATAATAGAAGGCGCTTCAGAAGGGAAGGGGATAGGTCTGCGTTTCCTTCGACATATTGAACGAAACTCCGTGCTGCTGTTTGTAATCCCCATCGTTACCAACGAAGGACCGAGAACGGTGGAAGAGATTATGAAGGAATATGATATTCTTCGCAATGAGCTCCGAAAATTCAATCCGGAATTGTTGGATAAAAAGTATCTTGTCGCCGTTTCAAAGTGCGATTTGATGGCAGAAGAGGAGGTGCAAAACGTGATGGGAAAACTGCCCGCAGAACTGCCCGTTATTAACATTTCATCCTTGACAAACTTCCATTTGACAGAGCTGAAAGACGCTTTGTGGGAATTGCTGACAGATGAATAATAGTTGGGCGGATGTGTTGTATGATACTGAATTATAATGTTTTATAGCGTTCTTTGGGGGCAATATCGGATGAAATAAAAAAAATCGTAGAAGGGTGTTCGGAATATCAAAAAAAGTGTATTTTTGCGCCGTTAAAAAAACGAACAAAAAAGAGGAAATAAAATGGCTAAAAAAGTAAAAGAAGCTCGTCAACAAGTAATTTTAGAGTGCACTGAGCAAAAGGCAAGTGGCGTACCGGGAATGTCAAGATATATTACGACAAAAAATAGAAAAAATACGCCCGACAGATTGGAACTGATGAAATACAATCCGTATCTGAAACGTAAAACATTACATAAAGAAGTTAAATAATAAAACTATAAAGAGATGGCAAAGAAGGTAGTCGCAACATTAAAAAGAGAAGGTGGCGTTACTTATACAAGAGTTGTAAGAATGGAACGCTCTCCGAAAACTGGTGCCTATACGTTCAAAGAAACGGTTATAGACTCATCTACTGTAAAAGACTTTTTGGCTAAAAAGTAATATTTTGTTTTCATGGTTGAAGAAAGGTGTCCCTCCCCGGGACGCCTTTTTTCGTTTTGTCTGCTGTTGTCGTAAATCTAAAGTGTGAATTTGACGTTCTGCCGGAGACTTGTAAGAACAAATTTTTGTACATTTGCACCCTCACTAAAATTGTTACACTATGGGATTCTTTTCTATATTTTCT
>JAZUEE010000222.1:0-10361 GCA_045639985.1 Bacteroidales bacterium | reverse complement strand
TTCGGCCATACGTTCCACAGCCGCCGCATATTCGACATCTGTGAGATCCAATTGGGAGAAATTGCGTTTATCCACATAATTGCCGGGATTGATGCGTACTTTCTCCACAATCGAAGCCATGGCCTCGGCAACCTTGGGATTAAAGTGCACATCCGCCACCAACGGTGTCATAATGCCTTCCGCACGCAGTTGTGCCTTGATGGCACGCATGGCATCCACCTCCTTAAGCGAAGGCACGGTCAGCCGAACCATTTCCGCTCCGGCTTCAATCATACGACGACACTGCGCCACCGAAGCCGCCACGTCGTTTGTATCGGTATTGGTCATCGACTGCACCACCACCGGCGCAGCCCCGCCAATCCGTATGTTTCCTATATTGAATTCTGTTTTACTAAACACGATGTATTAATGCGGTAATGAGTTAATGCGATAATGTGATAATGTAATAAATTTCATTGTACATTGTTCATTGTACATTCTTCATTGCTTAAACCCTTGCGCTTGGAGTTCCACTTTGTGGTTATCGCCTGTTACGATATGATAGCCGGCGGATTCTTCCTTGATATAGCCAATGATAGAGACATTCTCAACATTTTTGATTTTTTCAAAATCGGCTTGCTTGATGGTGAACATCAACTCATAGTCGTCACCACCATTGAGGGCGGCCACCGTATGCACAATATCCAAATCTTTCAAAGTCACAAAGGTCAGTTCGGTCATCGGGAGTTTTTCTTCAAAGAGGTCGCAGCCGACATGGGAGGCACGACAAATCTGCATAATGGAAGCCGCAATACCATCGGAGACATTAGTCATTGTTGTTGGCAGAATATTCTCGCGACGCAGTGCCTCGATAATATCCAAACGCGGTTCGGGTTTCAGTTGGCGACGCAGCAGGTAATCCTTACCCGTAAAGTCGGGCTGCACCGAAGGGTTTGTCTCAAACACCTTCTTTTCGCGTTCCAACAATAGCAGTCCCGTGTATGCAGCGGCAAAGTCACCCGACACACAAATCAACTCGTTTTCCTTGGCACCTTTGCGCGTAAGCAGGCGCGCGGGTTCGCATTCGCCCATGGCCGTGACGGATATCACTAAGTCCTTACGGGAAGTTGACAAATCCAGTCCGACAACATCTACATGGGCATTTTCACAACAGGCCTGCACACCTTCCAACAATTCGTTAACCGCTTTCAAATCAAAGCGGTTGGAAATGCACACATTCAGCATCAATTGCGTGGGTACGGCATTCATTCCAAGCAGATCGGAAATGGCCACCGTCACCACCTTATAGCCCAAATGCAAAAGCGGCACATAGGTCAGGTCAAAATGAACATTTTCCAAAAAGACTTTGGTCGTTGTAACCACGTTCTCATTGTCTGGGGCAATGGCAGCCGCATCGTCACCAATGCCGACTAAAGTAGAAGCATTCGCATTGGGAAAATATTTGGAAAGTTCTGCGATTAAATCATACTTGCCCAAATGAGGCATTTCCTGTTGCAGGGTGTTTTCTTCCATTATATTGATTATTTGATAATTATATTACAATGTATGTTTGTTTTTAAGTATTTTCTTGGCAATAGCTGTCGCGATGATGCAAATCAGATAATTGGCAAGCACTATCAACAATATGAATATCATCTGAAGGCCAAAACCATCCGGCATAATCGACATCAAGAGTTTGTCTTTTATCACCTCCGCGACCATGAAAGAGAGCGGCAAAGTGAAAACAAACGTCAATGTGTTGCCGCCAATTTTATACGGTTTTCCCGTCATGGTCAGTTCGCGCAAATATCTATAATATGCCCAAACGGAACCGACAAAGAAAACCACGATGAAAGTTGTAACAAAAATCCAAAGCATAAGTTAATGTGAAAATACGGTAATGCGATAATGTGTTAATGTGAAAATATGGTAATGCGGTAATGTGTTAATGTGATAATTGCGGAGGCGCTAATTCCCCTCCTTTAAGGAGGGGTGCCCGGAGGGCGGGGTGGTTAAACCTTAAACCTGAAACTTGAAACCTGAAACTTTGAACGGACACAATGAATTACGTCCCTACATCCTGAAACTTCTAAATCAAGTCCGCGTAGGTGGCACCTACAAGTTGCAAAAGCGCATCAGGGGCCAATTGTACTTGAAAGCCGACTTTGCCAGCACTGCAGCAGATGGTTTCACACAACGTGGCACTCTCCTCAATGAATGTTGGGAACAGCTTTTTCATCCCGACGGGTGAACATCCTCCGTGAATATAGCCCGTCAATGGCAACAACTCCTTCTGCTTAATCATCTGAATGCTTTTCACACCTGCAGCAACGGCGGCTTTTTTCAAATCCAAGGTGGCACACACCGGAATAACAAAGACGTAATGTTCGTTGTTATTAGCCACCGTCACCAAGGTTTTGAAAACGCTCATGGGGTCTTCGCCCAATATTTGCGCAATGGTTTGCCCATCGGTTATGCTGCTGTCATAATCGTGCGGGATAAATTCTATCCCCTGCTGGGCCAATATGCGCATTACATTGGTTTTTTCCATGATAGGTTCGCGTCAACAAGACTACCAAACAAAGGTCCCTAATCGTTGATGTTTTATCTTAAACGGTCGGCTGCACGCACAAGGGCTTCATCTTTTTTGATGAATTTGTTTGCCAAAAACAGGCAGACGGCTTCCACAAAAATGAGAATTAAAAGAACTACCTTATGCGCAAACATAAATTCATATTCTGTATTGATGATGGTAAAATATTTCTTGAAAATGACATCAGGGCAAATCCACAACATCACCATCAGGGTTACCAAATATACTATCATATTAACAGATACGATTTGTGTTTGACGGATGCGGTTCTTATAGCTAAACAAAGCAATTAAAGATAGCGCCGTACAAATAACCAGACATAACGCCACATAATACAGACGTATTACGGCATGGCCATCTGGGATATTGATTTTCAACACAATGGAGTTAAACACATATTGTGTGTCCATGGTATTGACATAGCCGATAGGGAGAAACAATAACACCACTGGAATAATAGCGGCTATTAAAAGGAAAATGGATTGTATTCTTTGAATCATGAAGTTAATGTGTTAATGCGGTAATGTGATAATGTGATAACAAGATGACGTACCCTTGAAACTTGAAACCTGAAACTTGAAACCTGAAACTTGGAACCTCCTACTGGAACGTCTTATTCAGTGTCAGTGTCGGCAGTTTGGTACTTTTTTCGTTGGTTCCGGCGTATGGCGTCAGGCGAATTTTGACATTGGATTCTTGGCCGTTTCCGTAATCCATCAGATTACGTGCGAAATTCACGACATCGCCCACCTGACCGTTTTTGATAATTTTAACCAAATCGGCTTTAACAGGAACGGGAACAACCGTTGTGGATTGAGGATTGATAGCGTAGGAGAAATTCTTATTGCTACCGGAGGCCAACGGGGAATTTTCCAACAATAGTTCATAGTCAAACGCAAAAATCTTGGCAGGTTTTTGAGATTCGTTTTTGACATTCACATTGACATTGGCGGAGACGCCAAAATCTTTGTTTTTAATGGCAGTAGCCGCTTTCTGCAACATGGAGAAGGAAAGATCGGATACGCTGCGGATGTTGCTCAAATTGATGTCGGCCCACGTAATATCGGACACATTGGCCATGCTGAATTTGCAATTAATCAGATTGGCGATTTGTGCCAAGGTGCTGCATCCGGCAAAAAGGGTCAAACAGGCAACGGCAACAATGATAAGGGTTTTCTTAATAGTTTTCATTATCTTATTTGTTTATTTTGTTTTTTAGTCAACACTATTTAATCACCTGGCCATCTTGCAGTAGAATTTTGCGGTCAGAGAGTGTGGCTAATTCCTCATTATGCGTTACGATGATGAACGTTTGGTGAAATTGGTCGCGCAAATCGAAAAAAAGCTGGTGCAGTTTCTTTGCATTTTCCGTATCAAGATTTCCGGATGGCTCGTCCGCGAGGATGAGTTCGGGATTGTTCATCAAGGCACGAGCCACCGCCACACGTTGCTGTTCTCCACCGGAGAGTTCAGACGGCTTGTGCTCTACCCTATCCTTTAATTTCAGAAAATCAAGGAGTTCGGTAGCACGAACGAAAGCATCTCTTTTAGACTTTCCCGCTATCATAGCGGGCAGTGCCACATTTTCTACAGCAGTAAATTCGGGCAGCAGATGATGAAACTGATAGACAAAACCGATATGCTGGTTGCGAAATTCCGATAGTTGGTCGTCATTGAGTTTGCTTAAAGCCGTGCCGTCAATGACAACTTCCCCACTGTCGGGGCGATCCAGCGTACCTATTAAATGCAACAAGGTAGATTTGCCGGCCCCTGAGGGACCGACAATTGTAACTACCTTGGAGTTTTCTATCGTAAGATTGATTTGCTTCAGCACATGCAGTGTGCCATAGCTTTTCTCGACGTTGCGAATTTCAATCATTATTTTTTGATTTCTTTGGCGAGACGAGCAGTCAGCAACGGAACAACCTTGTTGAGATCGCAAACGATGCCTAAGTCAGCAACGCCGAAGATAGGAGCATATTTATCTTTATTGACAGCAATGATAAGGTCAGATTCCTCCATGCCGGCCAAGTGCTGGATAGCACCAGAAATACCGAGGGCAAGATAGAGGTCTGGGCGAACGGTCTTACCGGTTTGGCCCACTTGACGGTCATGATCAATAATGCCGGCATCTACCATTGCACGAGAAGAAGAGACTTCAGCATTCGGGAAAGTTTCAGCCAAACTCTGCAGTTTTTCAAAGCCCTCTTTGCAGCCAACGCCACGTCCGCCAGATACGAGAACCTTAGCTTCTGTGATATCAACTTTGCCTTTATCTTCCTTGACATTCTTTACCAAGCGAACTTTGAACTTGGAAGCATCGAATGTCGGTTTGAAGTCGATAACTTCGCCCTTGCGGGAAGCATCGCGTTGCATTCTCTGCATAACGCCTGGACGTACCGTGCTCATTTGCGGACGGTGGTTGGTACACATAATGGTAGCCATCAAGTTACCGCCGAACGCCGGACGAGTCATCATCAATTCGCCTTCTTCGGAAATTTCCAAACGGGTACAGTCTGCGGTCAAACCGGTGTTGAGATGGCAAGCCAATCTTGGAGCGAGGTCACGACCAATCGTGGTAGCACCAATCATCAGAATGCTGGGTTTGTACTGCATAACCACTTGGTAGATGGCTTGTGAATATTGTTCGGTCAGATAGTCCTTCATTTCAGGAGCATCGATGCAGAGAACTTCGTCAGCACCGTATTCAATCAGCATTTGAGCTTGGTCCTTAATCTGCTGACCGCAAAGAATGGCAACTACCTTTTCGTTTAATATTGCAGCTAATTCGTGTGCCTTGCCGAGTAATTCCAAAGCAACGGATTGAATAACGCCTTCGCGTTGTTCTGCAAATACATATATATTTTTATAGTCAGATTTTTCCATAGTGCTTACTTTCGATTAAATGATAAATTTTTCTTTCAGTTTGCTAACGATGATTTCGACAGCTTCTTCAGCATCCACTTCGTAGAGTTGTCCGGGAGTCTTTTGCGGTTTGGTGAAGGATTTCTTCACACGGGTAGGAGAACCGGAGAGGCCCAAACGGTTTTGGTCAACGTCGATTTGGTCGGCATTCCAGATTTCAACTTCTTTGTCAAAAGCATCCATAATACCTTTCACGCTCATATAGCGAGGTTGGTTGGCGGAAGCCAAAACGGTGAGAACGCAAGGTGTGGGAACTTCGAGGATTTGATGACCTTCTTCGGTTTCTTTCGTTACGGTGCAGATATTGCCGTTGACTTCGAGGTCAGTAACGTAAGTAACTTGCGGCAAGTCAAGATGTTGGGCCAAGGACACAGGAACTTGTGCAGTATCACCATCGATTGCCTGACGACCACAGATGATCATATCGTAGTCGAGGTTTTTGAATGCGCCAGACAAAGCATAGGAGGTTGCCAACGTATCGGCACCTGCAAAACGTCTGTCACTCAAGATGATGGCACGGTCAGCGCCCATGGCGAAAGCCTCGCGGCAGATAGCATCTGCTTGAGGTGGGCCCATCGTGATAACGGTCACGTGTGCGCCTAATTGGTCTTTCAAACGGAGTGCCATTTCCAAACCACCCTTATCATCCGGGTTCATGATGGAAGGAACGCCGTCACGAATCAAAGTACCCGTCACCGGGTTGATTTTGATTACATTCGTATTCGGAACTTGTTTTATACAAACTATAATATTCATAGTGAAATTTTTTTCTATAAGTTATTATGATATTAAGTTACTAAGTTATTAAGATATTAAGTTATGATAGAGGAAACATGATTCCATGAGCAACTTACCTTCATAAATTATCATCTTAATAATTTAATAATTATTTGAACAGTTTGCCAGCGATGACCATTCTTTGGACTTCGGATGTGCCTTCGTAGATTTCGGTAATCTTAGCATCGCGCATCATTCTTTCGATTTCGTATTCTCTGGTGTAACCATAACCGCCGTGGAATTGGAGGCACTTCGTAGTAACTTCCATAGCTGTTTCAGCGGCAAAAAGTTTAGCCATAGCAGCATCTACGGAATACGGGAGGTGCATATCCTTCTTATAGGCAGCCTGACGGACGAGCAGACGAGCGGCCTGCACTCTGGTTTCGAGGTTTGCCATTTGGAATTGCGTATTTTGGAATTGGGCGATGGACTTGCCGAACTGTTTACGTTCTTTGGTATATTTAACGGTAACATCCATAGCACCTTGTGCAATACCGAGCGCTTGGGAAGCAATACCGATACGACCGCCGTCGAGGGTCATCATAGCGATTTTGAAGCCCTTGCCTTGTTCGCCGAGAAGGTTGTCTTTCGGGATACGGCAGTTTTCAAAAATAAGTTCGCAAGTGGCGGAACCACGGATGCCGAGTTTCTTTTCCTTCTTGCCGATGGAGAATCCCGGAGTATCTTTTTCAACGATGAATGCGCTGATGCCCTTTGTTCCGAGGGACTTGTCGGTCATTGCCATAATGACATATACGTTAGCATAACCGGCGTTGGTAATGAAAATCTTGCTGCCATTGAGCACCCATTCCTCACCATCGAGAACAGCGGTAGTCTGCTGCATAGCGGCATCCGTACCGGCGTTGGGTTCGGTCAAACCGAAAGCGCCGATCCATTCGCCGGAAGCAAGTTTCGGCAAATATTTCTTTTTCTGTTCTTCTGTACCAAATTCCAAGATGGGGTTCATACAGAGGGAGGTGTGTGCGGAGACCACCACACCGGTAGTAGCGCATACGCGTGACAGTTCTTCCACTGCCATAATGTACATTTGGTTGGTACCGCCTTGTCCACCGTATTCTACGGGAATAGGAATACCCATAATGCCTATCTTGGCCATTTTTTCCACCGTTTCCATCGGGAAGCGTTCTTGTTCGTCGATTTCGGCTGCCAACGGTTTGACTTCGTTTTCAGCAAACTCGCGAATCATTTGAAGGAAAAGTTCTTCTCTTTTGTTTAAGCTAAAATCCATTTTAAGATATTTGGGTTAAGTAAATAATTGTATTCAACTATAAAAATCAAAAAAACTAAGATTTCAAAAAACTTTGAAATCTTAATTTTCAATTCTCCATTTTCAATTGACCTAGTCCAATTGCATTGGTTTGAGGTCTGGAGCCACGGTGAAGTCTGCTTCCGTTGCGGCTTTCACATCATCGATTGTGAATTCGGGATTGAGTTCGGTGAGGACGAGGCCTTTGTCGGTAACTTTAATCACACCCATTTCGGTAACGATAAGACTTACAGCCTTTTGAGCGGTAAGCGGAAGGTTACAAGTGTGTAAGATTTTAGGATTGCCCTTTTGGGTATGTTCCATAGCCACGATGACGGTTTTGGCCTGCATCAAGTCCATAGCGCCGCCCATACCGGCCACCATTTTGCCAGGGACCATCCAGTTGGCGATATCGCCGTTTTCAGCAACCTGCATAGCGCCGAGGATAGTCTTATCCACATGACCACCTCTAACCATACAGAAAGAGTCGGCAGAGCTGAAAGAAGCAGCACCGGGTTGTGCCGTGATGAAACCGCCGCCGGAATTGATAAGGTTGGTGTCCTCCTTGCCTTCTTCAGGAGTCGGGCCCATACCGAGCATGCCGTTTTCGGTTTGCAGAATCACATGTACATCATTAGGTAAATAATTGGGAACCATTGTCGGAAGACCGATACCAAGGTTGACCACATCGCCGTCTTTGAGTTCTTTAGCAACTCTTTTTGCAATTGTTTCGCGTATTTGAGCTTTATCCATAATTAAATATTTAAGTTAATAATCCAAACAAAAATGCCTATTTTTTTAGAGCGGGCAAAGATACAAAAAATGTTTTTTGTTGTTCCGCATAAAAAACAGGACATTCGCAATGAATTTTCAAGTGTGGAAGTTAAATATCTAAGAAAGCGTACCTAACCAATTACGTTAATTTTTTGGAAATTCACTATCAACAGGTATATAGTTCCTTTTAAGAATTGAAGAGGTGCCTGTAGGACTTGGTAGTGCCATAAACATCACGGCAAAGCCATACACTACTAAAAAGGTTGCTTCGCAAGCACCTATATCACTACCTCGGCTTTCAGCCACTCCTTCTAAAAGAAGGGGAATGAGAGCCCCCGTTCGGGCATGCCCGACGGGAATAAAACAGATATACTAACATTCGAAATTTATCGCATCAGTACTAAATCCATTATCACATTATCTCATTACCGCATTAACATCGGTCCGAAGCGTTCGAAGGCGGCTTTTTCCAGAGCTTCGCGGGCGGAAGGATGTGCAATGGAAATCAGCAGTTTGGCACGTTCGCGCATAGGTTTTCCGAAAAGGTTGACCGCTCCGAACTCTGTAATCACCCAGTGCACGAGCGTGCGGGGAGTGACCACGCCAGCACCTTCTGTCAGGGTGGGAACAATTTTGCTCACTCCTTTGGCCGTGATAGCGGGCATGGCAATAATGGGGATGCCGCCCTCGCTGGCCACAGCGCCAAACATAAAGTCCAACTGGCCGCCGGAGCCGCTGAATATCTTCGTGCCGATGGAATCCGCGCACACCTGGCCGGTGAGATCTATTTGGATGGCCGAGTTCAATGCCACCACTTTGGGATTGCGTGCAATGATCATCGGATCGTTCGTGTAAGCCACATCCTGCATCAGGACGTTGGGGTTTTTATGCACAAAATCATACAATTTCTTCGTACCCTTTAGGAAGGTGGCCACATGCTTGCCCACATCCACTTTTTTGCGGCTGCCATTGATGACGCCGCTTTCGATCAACGGTATTACGCCATCAGAAAACATTTCCGAATGGATACCCATATTCTTATGGTCACCCAACTGGGCCAATACCGCATTGGGAATATTGCCTATGCCTATTTGCAAAGTTGCCTCGTCGGGGATGAGCGCCGCCGCCTGCTTCCCAATGAGGACGTCTTGTTCCGACAAAGCGGGAAATTCGGCCTCCAAAATCGGCACATCATGACGCACAAACGTCGTGATTTTAGACATAGGAATGCGTGCGTCGCCATAGCAGAATGGCATATTGCGGTTCACCTGTGCGATCACGTAGCGGGCTTGTTCGATAGCCGCCAACGTACAATCCACGGACGTGCCCAACGACACATAACCTTCCTCATCCGGTTCGCTAACCGTCAGGAATACGCCGTCAACGGGTTGAAACCCTTCGCGTATAATGCGGGCAGAATCCGACAACGAGCAGGGTATATAATCCGCATAGCCGGTTTGGGTGGCTTTACGGACGTTGCCGCCCACAAAGAACGAATCCAGCTGGAAATGTCCCACATACTGCGGCAGTACATAATCCGCATATCCTTCCGTATAGAGATGGGTGATGTGCACATCGTGCAGTTCGGAGGCGCGGGCCACCAATGCTTGGATGAGTAATTCGGGTGCGGCAGCCACACAAGGCCAATGCAAACGGTCGCCAGATTGAACAATTCTAACTGCTTCTTCGGCAGAAACCGCAGATAAAGTGTTTGTATTTCCCATAGATAATTTTACTTTAGGTTATGATTTTTAACGTGGGGGCGAAAATACAAATATTTTCTTCATATCCACCCGTTGCCACGTTGTCACGCCGGCAACCTGCATCCACAAGGTCATCGTTTGAGGTTCGAACACCAACTGATAGACGGTGCATTCGTGACAGGGGCCGCCCTTATCGATTGGCGTTTGCATAATGGCACACATACATGCGGCATCAAGCACTCCCCTATTCTGTTCGGCCAGCGCCGTCAGATTGGCGCAGCGTGTCAGGGAACCCCAGCTCTGCTCATCATCGGGTTTGGCGAAGTCCCAATCCTCGCTGACA
>JAZUEE010000221.1:0-3846 GCA_045639985.1 Bacteroidales bacterium | reverse complement strand
ACCAAGCAAGACAAAATGGGACACGAGTTACATTTACAATAATCTTATTGTATAACTGCGCCGCTGGATTGTACTGAAAAGACAACCCAACCCCATAAAAAAACTTTTTTTAATTTCAATGATTTTTTATACTTTTGCGGCCCCAAAAATAAGATACGGAAAGTTGGCCGAGCGGTTGAAGGCAGCGGTTTCGAAAACCGCCATAGTGTAACAGCTATCAGGGGTTCGAATCCCTTACTTTCCGCAGAAAACAAAAGCAACGCTGTCGCGTTGCTTTTTACGTAAGCGAACATTCAACGACAGATCTTTATTTATTTTTGCGACGCCTTTTCAAGACCATAGTACCATTATAACTAAATGAATATGAGAAACATCACACTACTGCTGCTCGCGCTGTTGAGTGGTAGAATAATCAGCATGGGGCAGACGACATGTCCGATGGCCAAGGATGTGGACGGCAACACCTACCTCAAATTGGGCAACGCCGTCAGATGCTTGAAAAGGAAAGTGGGAAATGAAGAGTGAAAATTTCAAAGTTTGCCGCATTATCACATTATCACATTATCACATTATCGCATTATCGCATTAACACATTAACATCATGAAACTCATCAGTTGGAATGTCAATGGCCTGCGCGCCGTCTATCAGAAAAACTTCACAGAATCCTTTCATTCGCTGGATGCCGACATTTTCTGTCTTCAGGAAACGAAAATGCAGGAGGGGCAACTTGACATTCAGTTTGACGGATATGAAAGTTATTGGTCATACGCCGAAAAGAAAGGATATTCAGGCACGGCCGTCTTCACCCGCATCAAACCACTCCGTCGTATAGATGTGCCGATCCTTGATTCCGAAGTCTTTCCCGGCAATGAGGGACGAATCATCACGCTCGAATACGACAAATTCTTTCTTGTCAATTGCTATACCCCGAATGCTCAGGACGGTTTGAAACGCTTGGACTTCCGCATGAAATGGGAGGGCTATTTGCGCCAGTTCCTCATGCAACTTGACGCCCAAAAGCCAGTACTTTACTGTGGCGACCTCAATGTGGCGCATCAGGAAATCGACCTTAAGAACCCGAGCAGCAACCATCAAAACGCGGGATTTTCCGATGAGGAACGCGCCGAGATGAGTGCCTTGCTTTCATCTGGCTTTACAGACACATTCCGCCATCTATACCCCACCCTCAGAGAAGCATACTCGTGGTGGTCTTATCGCTTCCACGCCCGCGAAAGAAACTCCGGGTGGCGTATCGACTATTTCATCTGCTCTTCTCGTGTGGCATCGCAAATCGAAGTCGCGGCCATCCACAACGAGATTTTTGGCAGCGACCACTGCCCCGTGGAACTGCAAATCACGCTGTAAAGCCCAATGAGAATTTTTTTTTATAACCACACGACTCACCTATGAAATCGATAATTGACAAACTGGAAAAACATCATATTCTCACAAAAGAAGAATTTGTGCAACTTATTCAAGACCACACTTCTGATGATGCAGCATATCTTTTTGAACGAGCAAGAGCCATGCGTCAGCAACACTTCGGCACTTCCGTTTATTTGCGAGGATTGATAGAAATTTCAAGTTACTGTCATAACGATTGTCTCTATTGTGGCATTCGCCACAGCAACCCTTCCGCAGAGCGATACCGACTCTCCGACGAACAAATCCTTTCCTGCTGCTCTCAAGGGTACCAATTGGGATTTCGCACCTTCGTACTTCAAGGTGGCGAAGATTCCCATTTCACAGACGAACGTCTTACAAAGCTGATAACCACTATCAAAAAGCAGTATTCAGACTGTGCCGTAACCCTTTCACTCGGCGAGCGAAAGAGAGACAGCTATCAAAAACTCTTCGATGCCGGCGCCGACCGATATCTCCTCCGTCATGAAACCGCCAACAAAATACATTATGAAAAACTTCATCCAAATTGGATGTCGTATGACAAACGCATGCAATGCCTTCAAGATCTTAAAGAAATCGGCTATCAAGTGGGCACCGGTTTTATGGTCGGTTCTCCTTTTCAAACTGCGGAGCATTTGGCGGAAGACCTCCTTTTCATCGCACATTTTCGACCTCAGATGGTAGGTATCGGCCCTTTTATTCCGCACCATGCCACCCCCTTTGCCAACCAATCAGCCGGAACCGTTGAGCAAACGGTCTTTCTACTCGGACTATTGCGCGTTATGATGCCCGAATTGCTTTTACCGGCCACAACCGCTTTGGGAACACTTGCTCCTCATGGACGAGAAGCCGGCTTATTAGCAGGTGCCAACGTTATTATGCCCAATCTATCTCCCGCAGATGAACGCAGCAAGTACATGATATACGACAACAAGCTCTCTACAGGAGCTGAATCTGCCGAGGGAATTGCCGAATTGAACAATATTATCCAATCCGTTGGATATCACGTCGAACAAAGTCGAGGCGATGCGCCAAAACATTAGTCCCGTCTATCCACATTTTTCCTATATTTGCAGGCCTTTCTAACCACATAATTATTATACAGAAAATGAAAAAAACACTACTATTATCCATTCTTTGCCTGTTTTCATTGGGTTCTTTTGCCCAAATAGATACTGCCGATATCAACAAGACCGATGCACAAGGCAGAAAACAGGGTGTATGGAAAAAATACGAGAAAGGACATCTCGTCTATGAAGGTCAATTTACGGACAATGTTCCACACGGCACCTTCAAATATTATCATACCAACGGCAAATTGAAAAGCACCACGGATTTCATACAAGGTGTTCACAAAGTCAGGACAACCATCTATCACGAAAATGGCCATAAAGCATCGGAAGGTGTTTTCATCGACCAAATCAAAGACGGCATTTGGAATTATTATTCCAATGACGACAAGCTCATCAAAACGGAAGCGTATGCCAATGGAAAGCGCTCTGGAGAATGGAAGACCTATTCTCGCGAAACAGGCGGATTGTTAGAAGAGAAAAATTACCTCGATGACAAATTAAGCGGCATTTATAGAACGTACTACACCAATGGCGAAGTCAGCTTGGAAGAAAATTACATCAACGGGAAGCTGAATGGTAAAGCCACATCTTACTATCCCAAGAACCACTATATTTCAAACACTGGCGACTATCACAACGGAATACGTGTCGGAGCATGGGATTTTTATGATGTAACTGGGAAAAAACGTTCCACCGTTGAATACAAAGAAGACCATTCCTCAAGCACATACGTATATCTTTACCAAGGCGGGGCCGGACAAAAAATCAATCAGGACTTGATTGCCTATTTTATGAAAAAAGGAGACAAATCCGTTGCCGTTCTTCGATCTGGGAAAAAAATCAATGTGGACGAATCCATTGACGACATCGTCCTTTGGGCTGACTTCTTAGTATTCATACGCGTATCCCCCAGCATTTTAGCGGCCATTGACGCCATCAAAGGATTCAAAGAGGTTGAAGACGCGGACAATGATGCCATCACCGTAAAACTTCGCCCTAATCCTGGTGAGGAAATCTACTCTGAGGGCACAGAAGCAAAAATGGTCAAAGCCCTGTTCAACTTTGAGCTCCCAAAAGAATAAGTTTGGGAACATCGTACCGCACATCATTAATTATTTAATTGACACAATGAAAAAAGCAATCATCATAGCAACATTATTGTTGCCAATCATCGTTAGCGCACAAACCAAATATACGTTTACCACCTATCGCAATGTTGTAAACAACGGATATAATTTCTGGATATCCTTACCGGATGATTATGAAACGAAACAAGACAAAATGCCTGTCGTCATTTTTTTGCATGGGCACAGTCTTTGTGGCTCGGATCTGAATCGTGTGCGAAAATACGGATGCTTAGATGCCATA
>JAZUEE010000220.1:0-4419 GCA_045639985.1 Bacteroidales bacterium | reverse complement strand
AAGAGCACGATGCGACACCTCATCTCCGTGTTTTGCAAAAGGCCATAGCCAATAACCTCTCCACACGCGTTCATTCTAAGGAAGACTAAGAAGCCGCCATCAACGCTTCCGAAATTCTTTTTGGTTAAGGCACGGCAGAGTCCTTAGCCAGTCTCCCTGAAAAACTCTTCTTATCTGTTTTCGAAGGCGTTCCCCAATTCGACGTGCCGGCCTCCATTATTGAAAACGGTTGCGGCATTGTGGATTTCCTCGCCGAACACACGCAGGTCTTTGCTTCCAAAGGCGAAGCTCGTAGAATGCTGAAAGACAATGGTGTCTCTTTGAACAAAGCCAAAGTCAAAGAGGACTTCTCTGTAACATCCGAGCACCTCCTCAATGGCAAATATATTCTTATTCAAAAAGGCAAAAAGAACTACTATATCGTCAACATCAAATAACCCATCCCCCACTTCTCAATTTCATAATTTTCCGCCTTCATGTCCTGGATTTCCATCATCTTCATCATCTTAGTTGGCATTTTGCTCATGATTCTTGACTTTTTAGTCATACCAGGGGGCGTAGTGGCCATTTTCGGAGTTTTGGGGATGATTTGCGGCATTGTGGTGGCCTTTATCCAATATGGAACAACAGCGGGAATGCTCTGTCTCCTACTGACGGCTCTCGTCACTATCGGCTCGTTTATCCTTATGATGCGCACCAAAACCTGGCGAAAATTGCAACTCAAAACGGAAATAAACAGCAAGATGAATGACATCAACGAGCAAAAAATCCAAGTCGGCATGACTGGGGTGGCCATATCCCGATTAGCCCCTATGGGCACAGGCCAATTTGAAGAGGAAATTGTAGAAGTAACTTCCGAGCAAGATTTTATTGATGTTAACACCCCTATAAAGATTATCCGAATCGAAGGTTCAAAAATTTATGTAAAACCAAAATTATAATGTTATGTCTCAAACTATTTTAGTTGTTATCGGCGTATTAGCGTTACTCATTCTGTTTTTCTGGATGGTACCTTTACGTCTGTGGTTCATAGCCATTTTAAATGGCGTTCATATTTCTTTAGTACAGCTCATCCTCATGCGTTGGCGTCGTGTTCCACCAGATATGATTGTCAATTCCATGATTACAGCTACCAAAGCGGGCATTAAATTGAACCGTGACCAATTGGAAGCTCATTTTTTGGCCGGAGGTCATGTTAAGCCCGTCGTCAGTGCTTTAATTTCAGCAGATAAGGCAAACATTTCCTTAGATTTCAAAGCAGCCACCGCCATAGACCTTGCTGGTAGAAACGTTTTGGAAGCAATACAAACATCTGTCAATCCAAAAGTCATCAACACCCCACCCGTCGCTGCTGTAGCAAAAGACGGCATCCAGTTGATTGCCAAAGCAAGAGTCACGGTACGCACGAACATCCGCCAATTGGTAGGCGGTGCTGGCGAGGAAACCATCATTGCCCGTGTGGGTGAAGGCATTGTGTCGGCTATTGGCTCTGCTGAGACGCACAAAATGGTACTCGAAAATCCGGATTCCATTTCCAAGCTCGTTCTTTCCAAAGGTTTGGATTCAGGAACTGCTTTTGAAATTCTATCCATTGACATTGCCGATGTGGACGTTGGTAAAAACATCGGTGCAATGTTACAGATGGACCAAGCCAATGCAGACAAGAACATCGCTCAAGCGAAAGCCGAAGAGCGCCGCGCCATGGCTGTAGCCGAAGAGCAGGAGATGAAAGCCAAAGCACAAGAAGCCCGTGCCAAAGTCATCATGGCGGAAGCTGAAGTTCCATTGGCTCTCGCAGACGCATTCCGCAATGGCAATCTCGGAGTTATGGACTATTACAAATTAGAAAATATCAAGGCCGACACCCAAATGCGCGAAGGCATCAGCAAAGTCGGTCAACATACAACCCAAAAGCCCTTAAATAAATGAAAAAACTATTATTTGCCTTGATTGCCGTAATCTTAATCATTCCCAGTATGGCACAAAACAACACTAAAGAAATCAAATTACCTGCCCCTGAAAGAAAAGGCGGCATGGCATTGTACGAAGCCTTGAATAACAGACAAACGAATCGTACATTTTCAGACGAACCGATTTCCGAACAAATGTTATCAAACATGTTATGGTGCGCCGGCGGCATCAACCGTGAAGACGGTAAGCTCACCTCCCCTACCGCACGCAACGCCCAAGAAATCGACATTTATGTTTTTCTTCCGACAGGTGTTTATCTTTATCTGCCCAAAGAAAACATCTTGAAAATGATTGTTTCCGAAGACATGCGTGCTAAAATATCCGCTAACAGCAAGATGCCATACGAAGCCCCTGTTACATTGTTATTTTATGCCAACTACGACAAGATGAAATCCTTCAACGAAGAAGGACGGACATTCTATGGAGCAACAGATGCCGGTTTTGTCAGCCAGAATGTTTACCTCTATTGTGCTGCCAACAAACTCAACACCGTTGTGATGGGAGCCATTGACAGAGAAGTACTCGGAAAAATCATTAATGTTAACGGGAAAGCGATTTTAGCACAACCCGTCGGATTTCCAAAATAACAGATGAGAAATGCGCTTTTGCTTATTTTAGTTTTGAGCATGGTCTGTATAGGCCATGCCCAAAATTTTCAATCTGACTACCAAATAGTCAGATTGGATTCTTCTTGGGATAGCCAAATCAATCCCAAGTTGCAAAAATATGTGCATGCGCAACGTAAAAAGTTAAACAAGAAACTGGATGTCGTTATTGGAAGATGTTCAGAAACGTTAGTTTCCTATTCTCCCGCCAGCCCGTTGTCCAATTTCATCACAGACCTGATGCTTTCCAAAGCATCATCCTATGTGAAATCACCCCAACCGATAAATTGCGACATGGCAATGATAAACTTCGGCGGCATACGAGCCCAACTTCCCGCTGGCAATATCACCATAGAACACATCTACGCCCTCTCTCCATTTGAAAATCATCTCGCCTTCATTGAAATTAAAGGCCGAGAACTTCGAAAAATATTCAATCGTCACACAGAACAGACATTAAATTTCGCTTTTGCAGGTGCCCAAGTAACCTATACGGACCATCATCCATCTGAAATTAAAATCCAAGGTCTTCCTCTTATAGATGATAAAAGCTACACCTTAGCCACTATTGATTTCATATCAAACGGAGGTGACGAAATTTTAAAGGACATTGCCTTTGAGAATATCACATTTTCATCTATTCTGTTTAGAGATTTCATCATTTACGAAATAAACAACATACATAAAGACGGAAAATTCATCACAAGTAAGGATGACGACCGTATAATCATCGAGAATCATAAATAGAACTTATCATGCTGACTTTTACAATTGCCATATTCACGCTTATAGCCGGTTATTTTGTTTACGGCAAACTCATTGAGAAAATTTTCGGTATTGATCCTAACAGGGAA
This sequence comes from Bacteroidales bacterium, assembly GCA_045639985.1. Taxonomy (GTDB): domain Bacteria; phylum Bacteroidota; class Bacteroidia; order Bacteroidales; family WCHB1-69; genus F23-D06. The sequence continues at coordinate 989 of JAZUEE010000220.1, read as the reverse complement.
ACCCCTGCTATCTCAATGGCTGACGGCGTTGACTACGTGCCCATGAAGCCGTGGAGAATATTTCTAATACAGTTCTTAAACATTGCAGGCGTGGGGCCGATATGTGGTGCCATCATGGGTGCACAATTCGGCAGTGCTTCATTTTTATGGATTGTCTTCGGCAGCATTTTCGGAGGAGCCGTCCATGACTATCTGGCCGGTATGATGTCCTTACGAGAAAAGGGCTGTAGTCTGCCGGAAATACACGGCCATTATTTGGGTAATGGAATCAAACAGTTCATGCGTGGATTTATGGTTGTCATGATGATTTTAGTAGGTGTGGTTTTTGTCACCACCCCTGCCACGCTTTTAAACACCCACTTTACTCCGCATTGGAACATCTACATCTGGGTTTTTATTATTCTGGTGTATTATCTTATTGCCACTTTGCTCCCTATTGACAAATTAATCGGCAAAATATATCCGATTTTCGGATTTCTCCTTATTGGTATGGCCATTGCCATCATCGTTGCCTTTATTTCATTCAGACCAAACATTCCGGAGATATGGGATGGTTTGCAAAACCGCCATCCCAATGCTGCGCACAATCCTATCTTTCCGATGATGTTTATTTCCATCGCCTGCGGTGCCATTTCCGGTTTCCATGCCACACAGTCGCCACTTATGGCCCGTTGCATGACCAATGAAAAACAGGGGCGTCCTATTTTTTACGGAGCTATGATTGCCGAAGGCATTGTCGCACTGATATGGGCTGCCGCCGCATCCTATTTCTTCGGGCCTGACAGTCCTGTTGACACCACGGGTAAAGGTGGTCCGGCCATGGTGGGCATCATCGCCAATACGTGGTTCATTCCGACAATAAGCACTATCACGATTTTAGGCGTCATCAGCGCGGCTATCACATCTGGAGATACCGCTTTGCGCTCCGCCCGACTCATCATGTCCGATTTCCTACACTATGACCAAAGACCTGACAAAAACAGACTTCT
>JAZUEE010000219.1:0-10000 GCA_045639985.1 Bacteroidales bacterium | reverse complement strand
ACCATTCTGCCTGTGAGTGATTTCTCCACTTCTTCAAACTGTTTTCCTCGTTTGTTGATTTTATTCATCAAACTCAGCCAATTCAGGTCATAAATGGCATACGAGTTGTTTAGATGATAATGGATGTCCACCAATCCCCGTTTCCATAATTCTCTAATCTGCACATTGTCAGAAGGAATATGCCACGGCCACGCAAAATCATTACGATTAGAAATACCTCTATAGGCATCACGATAGGCAAAAAAGGAAGTCGTAAACAAATCCTCACCCAAATGTGTAGTCATTTCCTGCCAGCGCAGCAATTGGTCAAACTTGCAGACGGGCAGACTTCCTTGTTCATGCAGTACTTCGGAAGTGAAATGGAATAAAACATTGAAAATGCTTTTGTCGTCTTTGTCCGTATTTGACGTTTTTTCTTTTGGAGAAAGCCACTTGGAATCAAGGATACCATAGATTCCTCTCACTTCATCATCAGGATAACGATTAAAGTAATGACAGAAAACTTTCTGGAACCATTTTTTATCCACATCACACACCACACCCTTGCCCGCATCTTTAACGGAAACGAGGAATTTACGAACATTTTCCAGCTCTTGATAGCGGAAAAGCACTTCTATGGTATGGCGAAGGTTGTCCATGTTAGTTTTGAGAATTTAGTTGTTCAGCTATGCGAACACAAATTTCTTCTATTTGAGCTCTACTATAACGAGGTTCTGTGAATGAATCATTCAAAACCTGATTAAGTCGCGTTTGATCTGGGAAATATTTATTTATGTCTTTGATTCTATTAATGATTGTTGCTTTTTTATTATTGACTTCATTGTAAAAGCCCCTGAGACTATAATGGAATGTCGCATCTTGTATAACTTCAACATTGCCGTCCGACGAATCATTGTTATAACCTAATAATTCACCAACAAATTTTTCATCATATCCTTCCAATTTTTTTTCAACTAATTGGCAATTGTCCTTCAACGCACCAATACTATATTCTTTATCTTTGTCAAAAAACACATTCAGACATTCGTACAATTTATTTTGATCATAATAATCCCTATTTAATTGCATTAAATTTCTGATTATTCGTTCACCTTCGTATCTTCGTGAGTAAGCAGATGACCTTCTTTCCATTGTATATAAATCGTAAACGCCCCCATATTGGAATGAACCGAAAAGAACCAGCTTTAAACAAGAATTATACCCTTCATCTAATGAATCCAGAAAATCCTTCAAAATGTTTAAAGGGGAAAAATTAATATTATAGTATGTCTTACTATCATGATTGTATGTCAAAATATTGTATGAGGATAATTTCCCAAAAAAAATCTGATAAACAATTTTGTCCTCTGAATTTCCATAATCAGTATCAGTTGAACAAACTGACACAAGATCATCCAACACTTCCATATTTCTAATCGCTAATTGGGAATAACAACTATGTCGGACATTCGACTTTTCGCGTTTTTCCGAACAACATTTCTCAATTTGAGCCAATAAGGATTTATTATTATCATCTACTAAACTATCATACTTATTCAATGATTTCAAAAAATCAACTGAAATTCTACAATATACAGCCCGAGCATCAAGACAATTGAAAAAACAAGATGTAACATCAAAACCTATATTTGTTATGACTTTTGACAAATCTGTTGAATACCAAACATCACTATTTTCACGGTACTTATCTGAACTTGTTTCATTTTTGGTATCACACTTACGAGAAGATAACAGTAAGAAAAATTCGACAAAGTGAATTTGTTGTTTGATATTACCAAGAACACTTTCTTGCTCATTTGTCAAGTCATCTTTATTATCGGGCAAACTCGTCAAATTTGTTCCAATTGCGTCCATAATACGACGAATGATCAAAAAATTCATCATTCTTTGGAATCTTGGAATCAGATAACTACCTTGGTCTGGCAACAACTTAACAATACCTGAATGGATAAAACTTCCACCGACCAATTTCGCATAATTAGAATGGCCCCGCATAAGATCTTTTCGGATTATTTGACTAGTAATACGGCTTTCATTTTCATCTTTTATTAATGAGAAATCATACAAATTTTGAGCAGGTTTTGCAGCTGTCAGTTCGTCGTAATATTCATACAGTTTCATAGAATAGTGCGTCTTTACAGCAAAAACAAATTTCAAATCATCTATTGACGCTGTATGACTTTCGTAATAATTCAGTATTGCCATCACATCACCTAAGGATATGTTCCATTTGTAATTGTTTTCTGATAAGATATACTTATAGTAATCAGCATTTTTCAGTTCATCATATACATTCAACTGTTTCAGTAAATTTCGTAAGCTATGTAGTACCGTTGCATTAATATCAACAGCATCTTGCACGCTTGTGATTTGCGAGAATAGAATATTTTTCTCCGCAGATAAATTGTTTTCGCACCACGTTTCATAAAAATACTTTTTGAAAATGGTTTTGCTATAGCAATTCCCATATTTGTCACCATTGTATGCTGGCAAATTTTCTAACAACGCTACTAAATTTCTAAATTCGCGCAAATTGCGTGGAATAATATAACTTACCTTGCCTTTGGTATTATAGAAAAGAAAACGTGTTTTTTCAAAAATCAAAGACAGAATCTGGTGCTTCAAGATTTTACTTTCATCATTTTTATAATCTTCACAGTCTTTGGTATATTTTTCTTGTGCCTCATCATTTGTAACATACACCAAATATGGTTTATCCATTGCTGCCTCCATATCGGGCATAAAGATACGATGTGCCAATGGCAGCAATTTTTGGATATAACGCTCTGCCATCTGTTGAATATCTCCCAACAACGGATTTTTGTCCTGTGCTTTATTCAAAGAATCCGAAAACTGTTTTGTAAAATCATTACGAAGAACTTGTTCCAATTGATCAAGTTTCAATGAAACCAAAATAAGGACATTCGGCAAAACTAAATATTTGCGAATTTGTTCTACCATATCATATGCGTACTTCGTATTTAGGTCAATATCATCGATTGGAAGTAACAAAATGCTTTGCTGAGTTCCATTCATAAATTCCAAATAGGAAGAAACCAATGCTCTCATATTTTCTTTCAAATCAACGCTTGAAGACAATTGCAACAGACTATCAATCGTCTCCAATTCAGTCGTCCCATTTTTGATATACTTCAAATTCTCCTGCACCTTTTGGAAAGCCTCCAACAGAGAGTGCTTCTTGTTTAAATCAATATGCTCCACACCCTTTTCAACCTTTTCCTTGAAATTTCTAAAAAGTGTGGCAACTACAAGTTCCAAGACATTGGCTTTGTCATTGATAAATGAAGGCTCAATCACATTCACACTTACGAATTGGGTCGTATTCAGCACAGGGTAGTTCTGAAAAGCATTACTTTCCTTTTTATTTTGCAGCATTTCGGTAACTGACAGCATGCAAGATGTCTTCCCAGAACCTCTCTCGCCAATAAAGGCAATAATATTGTTAGGATAATCCGTTTTGGCAGATGTCTTGAAATCATCATTCTTCTTTTTACCATAACCAACCGCTTTCAAATAATTCTCAATACAAGAGAATGTCTTATCGTATAATTCAGCAAATAGTGAAGAATCCTTACCTTCAATATTTTCAACTATCGGGTGTGTGCTTTCTCCTATGATTATTTTAAGGGGTTTATTATCTGTTGCCATATTAAAAATGATTTTTATTGATTATTTAATTGTCTCAAAATTGTTTTTATCCCACCACCTCCCAGCTCATCCTATCACCCACTTCCAAATCGCTATAAATGTTTCACAATATCTTTCGCTTTCGCATACTCGTCCTTATTTCCTATATCAATCCAATAACCAGTAATAGGGAATTTTACCACTTTTTTATATTGTGAAATCAACAATTCCATTAAATCGGTGGCATTGAAGAAGGTGTCAGCAGGAATTAGGTCCAATATTTCCCGTTTTATCAAGTAAATACCAGCATTCGCATAATAGTTGTAGGTCGGTTTTTCTGTCAACCCAACAATGTCGGAGCCTTCAACTTCAAAGATGCCGTATGGAACCGAAACGGAATATGGCATAGCCGCAGCCGACATATCCGCATCAGTTTCTTTAAAATGGAGGTAGAATTCTTCAAAGTCCATATTGGTGAACAGGTCGGAATTCATAATCAGCACGGTATCGTTGTGGAATTCTTTTACGAAACGAACGGAACCGATGGTGCCTAAGAATTTTGGTTCCGGTACGCATTGCACTTGGACATCATTGCGTTTTTCTGCAAAATGCTCCATCAATTGTTCTTTTAAATAGTTGACGGTCACAGATATGTGTTCTACACCATACGAAATCAGATTGTCGATATTATAATCAATAATGGCTTTATCTCCGACGGGCAGCAGTGGCTTCGGAGTCTTTTCTGTCAAAGGACGGAGTCGTTCTCCTTTTCCTCCCGCCATCAATACGGCATCCAGTGGAAGGAAATTTTTATATTTCATCAGGTTGCAAACCTTAATGATATGACCACACTCGTCTAAAACAGGAATGAAAAATATGTTCATTTCTCTGAGTTTACGAAGTTTTTCCACATCGAACTCATTTTCACGCAGACTGTGAAATTGACGGTGCATTACAGCGTTCACTTTGGTCTCCAAAGAGCATCCGGCAATCAAATTTCGTCGGATATCCCCATCTGTAAGTGTACCCACCATTTTGTTCTCGGCGTTTACAACGAACAAGGTTTGAGCTGCGTGCCCTATTTCGTTCAAAGCCGCGAGAGCTTGGAGGACAGTGGAATCTACGCTAATCTTATATTTCTCTTTTATCATCATTTACAATTCTATCATTTTATCTTGCAGTAATAATTCTGCAATTTTCCAATCAAACAGAGTATCTAAATCCACAGAATACAAATCGTCCATTACATACTTCTTTACCCAATTGAAATGCGACATTCCCTTTCCCTTCAACGATTTGGGATTTATCACATAAATAGAGCCATTGTATTCCCACACTTTGGGTGCATCTTGTCGGCGCGTGATGGGTTTGGACAATGTTTTACTGATAGCCAGCATTCCATCCAAATCTTCTTCAAAACAATTATAATATGGATTTGAAGCAGTCTCTTTGACGGAAACAACCATATCAAGAACAGGGCCGTAAAGAGCAACGGCTTCATTCAGAAATTCCACTTTTCGGAATGGCGAAGTGGGCTGCAGTAAAACAACCACATCAAAAGAGCGGCCTTGCTCCTCATAAAAATCAAGTGCGTGAACCAATACATCATTGCTGGATGCCGTATCGGTAGCTAATTCTGCTGGGCGTTTGAAAGGCACTTTCAAGCCGTAGTTTTCCACCACTTGTATGATTTCATCATCATCTGTAGTCACACAAATATTGTCATCGGATGTGAACTGTCGTGCCACATCAATGGAGTAGCAAATGAGCGGCTTCCCATTCAATGGTTTTATATTCTTATGAGGAATGCCTTTGCTTCCTCCGCGTGCCGGTATAATTACTAACGGAGTCATTATCGTATATCGTAAAAGTGTTTCAAAGTTATGTTGTCTAATGGGTGATTTTTGATTAGCTCAAAAATTGTTTTCGCAGTACCAGCTTTCTCATAAGGGTTGTTTGCCATTTCTGCACGATGTTGCACTTCGGATGAGAAAATCTCGTGCAACCCTTTTTTTATGGAATTGCAATCTGCTGCACAATGTACAATGCTTTCGCCTGCCATTCTTCCTTGTTGCCTGCTGCCGATATTCAGTGTCGGAATATGAAATGACGGCACCTCAACCAACCCGCTGGAGGAATTTCCAACTACAGCACCAACACATTGTAAAACAGATAAATATCGCTTCATTCCCAAAGATTTGAAAGCAATACTCCTATCTGGATTGTGCGCAACAAACTGATTGATTTTGTCAACAATCATCTGCCCACCTGTATCAGAATTGGGCATTGTGAACAATATGCGCAAGTCTTTGGCATCGTCTAATGCCTTGAAGAAATCATCCACATTGCTTACGTCATTGGTAACGGGATGGTAGGTGGCCAGTACTGTGTTTTTATCCAATTTGAAACCGAGATTTTCTTCGATTTCTGATTTAGTCATCAGCGGCACCTGTCTCGTGTTTTCCACGCCAATCGCTCCGACATAAAAGACGTGTTCGGGCTGTTCTCCCAATTGAATAACCCGCTTGCGATACTCTTCGGTGGAGGTAAAATGCAAGTGACTCATCTTGGTAATGCAATGACGAATGGCATCATCGTATGCTCCTTCCGTAATTTCACCGCCATAAAGATGGGCTATAGGAATGCGGAACAACAATGCGGCTGATGCGGCGGCCAGCATTTCGTATCGGTCACCCAAAATCACAATCAAGTCAGGAGAAAGAGCTTCGTAAGCATCTGCGAAACCGTCAATTGCTTTCGCCATTGATTTAGCGGTTGTAGCAGCAGTATCGGGAGCGGTTTCGTCTATAATAGGAACCTTGTAGTCAATAGTGAAACCATCTTTTTCTATTTCTTGGTATGTATTCCCATACTTGGGAGAAAGATGCATATTGGTTGCGACAATTTGCAACTGTGTTTCCGCATCGTCTTGAATCATCCTCATCAAGCGACTGAGCAAACCGTATTCGGCACGAGTTCCAGTAATGACACAAATTTTACGCATATTACAATTCTATCAATTCGTCTTCGGCAAAATCTTTAATTGCTTTAGTTCCAATCACTTCATTCCAAAGCATAGGAGAGATTCCTGTTCCCGGGCGTTTCGTCGTAATATTTTCTTCTGTGAGAATTTCCCCTTTCGCAATATTTCGGGCAGCCACAATACTCTTTCGCGCAATGGCAATGTTTTTGCGTTCAGAATCACTAACTTTCTTTTCGGCACTTCCCAATGCCTTTTCAATATTCCGGATAGAAGAAACCATTGCTTTGAGTTCATCCGGTTCCAATGAAGCAACGTGGTCCGGTCCAGGAAGTGTTCTATCCAGTGTGAAATGTTTTTCAATTACAGTCGCGCCCAACGCTACTGCAGCAATAGGGACTTCAATGCCTCGGGTATGGTCTGAGTAACCGACCTTCACCCCAAAAGTATCGGCAATAGTTTGCATAGCACGCAAATTCACATCCTCGAAAGGAGTTGGATACTCCGTATTGCAATGCAAAATGGTTATCTGCTCTTTGGTCAGTCCGTTGTCCGTCAATACTTTCAAGCACGCTGTAATATCTTCTACCATACACATTCCTGTTGACAAAATCACGGGCTGATGATATGAAGCGATTTTTTTCAGATAGGGATAGTTGTTGATTTCACCAGAAGGGATTTTCCAAAGCGAAAGTCCAAGTTGGTGAAGCAATTTAATGGATTCAAAATCAAAGGCAGTAGAAAAGAACTGAATATGCTTTTCTTGGCAATATCGAATCAGTTCAACATGCTGCTCGAATGACAATTCTAATTTTTGCAACATCCCGAGCTGCGTATTTTCATCTGTATTGAGATTTTTCTTCTGATATTCAGCTTGTTTGGCAGATTTTGTAACCAGTTTTGATGAATTAAAGGTTTGGAATTTGATAATATCCACACCAGCATCCACGGCAGCATCAATCAACTTTTTAGCAAGTTGAAAATCACCATTATGGTTTACACCAGCTTCTGCGATAATAAGAATGTGATTCATTTTGCTTTGATTTTTAGTATGGCTGGATTCCCTGAATAGATTCCTTTTTCATTAATAGATTTTCGCACCACCGAACCTGCCCCAACAACAATATCGGAACCAATTTCAATACAATTGGCACATACGGATTGAGAACCAATAAAAGTGTTTTCTCCAACAACACATTCACCATTTACCATAGCGCCCGTAGAAATATGACATTGATTACCAATGATTGCATCGTGTTCAATGTTGGCAAAAGAATTGATGATGCAATTATCTCCGACTTTAGCACCCGCATTGACAAAGGCATTGTGCATTATAACAGTTCCTTCCCCAATTTGAGCATATTTAGAAACATACGCTGTAGAAGCTATGATTGTAGCCAATTTTCCACCAAGTTCCTTGACTTTATTGTATAATTTAATGCGTATAGCAGGATTCTTAATAAAGCCCACTGTAATTACAAATTCTGCGTTATCCACGTATTGAGGAACGTCATCATCTGTGCCGATAATTTTGTAATCAAGAACAAGATGACCCACATTCTCAGGATCAAGTATGCCAAGGATATTATAGCCGGCAGATTCTGCCACATCAATGACAGATTTGCAATGCCCGCCGCCACCAAGAAGAATTAAATTTTTATTCATATTCTCACACTACTCGGTATATTTACAATTCTATCTGCCAACCACTCGGTGTTTTCCAAACTGTCGTGCTCACAGTTTTCGAACATCGGCAGTCGGTTCATCAGTTCCCATATCGGACGCGTCATCACGCCGTGGTCGTTGGTGTATTGCAGAAATTCTTGCCGTGCCGCATTGTCCTTCAAAATCACGGCATTCAGCCAATAATTGGAACGACAATTTTCGGGTTCCGTAAAGAAATCAATGTCTGAAATTTCGGCAAAAAACTCTTTGTATTTTGCTGCTGTTTCGCGTTTGTTGAGTACGAATTCTTCCAAATGCTCCATTTGGGCACAACCTACTGCTGCATTAATATTGGGCATACGGTAGTTGTATCCAATGTGGTCGTGCACAAATTCCCAACGGTGCGGCACTTTCGCCTGAGTGGTCAAGTGTTTGGCCAAATTTCCTAACTCTTCATCATTAAAAAGCAGCATACCTCCGCCGCCAGTGGTAATGGTCTTGTTTCCATTGAAACTCAGCGCACCCACTTTACCAAACGTACCCGTGTGTTTCCCCTTGTAAAAACTGCCAATGCTTTCGGCAGCATCTTCTACCAACTCAATATGATATTCTGCACAAATGGCAGCTATTTCATCTATTTTGCAAGGATGTCCGAACGTATGCATCGGCACGCACGCCTTTACACGACGGCCTGTGTGCTTGTTATAGCAGGCAAGAGATGAAGAGTCTGAGGGAGTCGAAGAGTCTAAGAGTCTAAGAGTCAAAGAGTCGTTATTGGTCAACATTGTTGTCTCTTCGTCTTTTTGACTCTTTGTCTCTTTGACTTTCCGGACTTCAGCGTTAGCTTTTAGCCATTCTCTGAGCGCGGAAGGCGAAAGTCCCATTGTGTCACGATCAACATCAATGAAAACGGGGTGGGCACCCGCATAACTGATGGCGTTGCAAGTGGCTATGAAAGTAAGCGCTTGTGTGAGAACCTCATCTTCTCGTTCAACGCCTGCCATCAGCAAAGCCATATGGAGCGCGTTTGTACCATTTACACAAACAACAGCACGTTTTGCTCCGGTATATCCTGCCACCATTTCCTCGAAACGGTCCACAAACTTACCTACACTGGAAACAAAGGTGGTATCAATGCATTCGTTGAGGTACTTCTTTTCATTTCCTAAAAAAACAGGAACTGAAAGAGGCACGAACTCGTTGTTATGATATAATTGATGAATAAATTGGATGATATCTTCGTACATATTTACATCTTTTGATCTAAATTCTTTCCCTTTTCCTCGTGCTCAAAATTGGGAATAAACGACTTTATTAGTGCAACAACTTGTGCTTTGGTAAAGTCAGCTTGAGCGAAAACCGACTCTAACTGCGAGAAAAAGTCATTCACTTCTTGACGATTTTTGCGAATGGTTTGCTCCACTACGCCCAAAGCGGCAAAGCGCTCCATATTTACTTTTTCACCTGGCACATAAAATTCCTCGTAGGCCTTTTCGCCTGTAGTATCGGATTGAAAATAGACAACAGGATAAGTATTTGATTCATACGTCATTTCAGAAGCATACCGCTTTGCTGCGTTGTCGTTGTCACATTCGACTTTCTTAAATCCTTCCGCTTTCACAAAATCGTCACAAATGGAGGAGAAAGTTTTCATCTGCACTTCTGCTAACTTGGGGAAGAAAACTTCGCCAGATTTTCCTAAAATGC